>CAXNHG010000033.1:0-6522 GCA_964202085.1 Polynucleobacter sp.
TGCACCTGAGCCTGGAAGTGCGATTGTTGTGAGCCAGTCAAAACCATGGATTGATCTGCACTGCTGTTCACATCAGCAGCTTTATTGGCTTGGGCTGGCGCTTGATTGGCGGACACCAATTCACGACTGGCGCGCTTAGAAATTCGTGGGGCAGAAGGTAAACGCACAATCTCTTTGCTGTCACAGACAGGGCAAGTGAGCAAGCCTGTTTCTTGCTGAGATAAAGCATCAGCCTCAGAGGCAAACCACCCTTCAAAGTGGTGGTCTAAATGGCAAGCGAGGTTATAGACTTTCATGGGATAAGACTAACTTATAGTATTTGATATATTTGCTATTTTAAGTGCTTAATTGATTTCTGTTTTATTTTGAATTAAATCAAAGCTGCTTAAGGCGTCTGGCTAGGTGGTAAACAGAGATGATGGTTTTCACATCAGTGATCGCTCCACTAGCAATCCACTCATGCATTTCGTCCAAGGTGGCGGCAAACACATCCAAAAATTCACCTTCATCCAAGTCTCGCTCACCCAAGGTCAAATTTTTGGCCAGGTATATGTCAATGATTTCGGTTGAATAAGAAATGACCGGATGAATTCTGCCAAGAAACTCCCAAGATTTGGCTGAATAGCCGGTCTCTTCTAAAAGTTCGCGTTGAGCGCACAAGAGGGGATCTTCACCAAGCTCTAATTTCCCCGCAGGGATCTCGATCATCGCGGCATCTACGGGGTATCGAAATTGCCTTTCAAGCAGGATACGACCATCGTTCAAGATGGGCATGATCGCAACCGCTCCAGGATGAATCAAATACTCACGAAAAGTCGTGTTGCCATCTGGCAACTGAACGATGTCTTTTTTTAATTGCAGAAATTTTCCAGAATAAACATCCTCGGAGGATGTTTGATGCTCACGCAAATGCTCATCAGATTTGGGCAGATCAGAAAAACTTTTTTCTAATTTAGAGTTTGACTCAGATGAGCTCATAAAACAAATAGGGTAAAGAAGGGTTAGCCACGAGGATCATGGCGGTGCTTCATGAGAAAGCGCCAAGTAAATCCTGGGAAGGCGGCCACGAAGAATAAGCATAAGCTCACTGCAAAGAATTCCCAGCGCTTTGGAAAGACGTTACCAATTATGCTTTCCAATGAATACCCAATCAAACCAACCAGAGCGTACCAAATGCCCATTTCTAATAAGCACCAACCCACGTGCTTATCTTCAAGTGTTTTAAAGAATAAAAACTTAGGACTGGTATATGCGGCATTGGCAGCCATCAGGGCTACCAAAATCAAGATCCAAGATTCAAAGCTTAAGCTAGCGGGTGCCATGATTAACTTAATAAGGTGGTTGACATGGCACTTAAGCAAAGCGCCATCAATGTTGCCGGGAAAATACCACACAACAAAACAAATAAGCCGTTCAAGGTAAACACGGTTTTAAGAACCAAGCCACCTTCGATTGGCGCTGTTTGTATTGGCTCATCAAAGTACATGCATTTAACAACACGCAAGTAATAGAATGCGCCCACCAATGAAGCCATCACAGCGGCGATCGCAAGATACAAATGATCGCTGTCAATCAAAGCCTCAAGAATTGATAACTTGGCAGCAAAACCCACCGTTGGGGGAATGCCCGCCAAAGAGAACATCAAAAGCAAGCCAACGAAAGCCATCCAAGGATGGCGACGGTTCAAGCCCTTCAGATCGTCCAATGTTTCGCACTCATAACCTTTGCGAGACAAAATCATCAATAAACCAAATGAACCCAAAGTAGTTAATACATAAGTCACTGCATAGAACAGCGCAGCACTATAAGCGTGCTCATCAAAAATCGATAACATGCCAAGAATCATGAAGCCCATGTGAGCAATTGTTGAATATGCCAACATTCTCTTGAGATTGGTTTGCGCAATTGCAGTCAAGTTACCAATCACCAAGGACATCACAGCCAAGATCATGATCATAGGTTGCCAGTCATGAGTCAATGGCAATAAGCCACCCACCAATAAGCGGAACAGCAAAGCGAAAGCGGCCACTTTTGGTGCGCCAGCAATCAACAATGTCACAGCAGTTGGCGCACCTTGGTACACGTCAGGCACCCACATATGAAACGGTGCAACACCTAACTTGAACGCCAACCCTGAAACAATGAACACCACGGCAAAAGCCAATACCAAACGGTTGATGCGTTGATCACCCACCGCTTTTAAGATCTCATCAAGATCAAGGCTGCCCGTGGCGCCATAAAGCATTGACATGCCGTATAACAAGAAACCGGAAGCCAAAGCACCCAAGATGAAGTACTTCATCGCAGCCTCAGTACTTAAGGCAGAGTCACGTTTCATCGCAACCAAGGCATAAGTTGGCAAAGCCAACAGCTCAAGACCTAAATAAAGCGTCAATAGATTAGAACCAGAGATCATCACGCATTGGCCCATCAGGGCTAAAAGCGTTAGAACAATGAAATCCACTCTGAATAAACCACGATCAATCAAATACTGCTTTGAATAAATCAAAGTCACAAAGACAGCCAAACAAGCCACTGACTTCAGCATGCTAGATAAAGCATCCACCACGAACATATCATTGAAGGCATGCACAGGTTGATCCACAGACTGCAAACCAAAAGCAAAGCTCAATCCAAGCAACAAGGCCAAGCTGATTTTATAAGCGAGTTCAGTGCCACGTGGGGCATAAAAAATATCTTCATCTGATGCCTGTGGCTCATTCATAAAAACAGTCATTAATAGCAAACATGCCACTGTCAGGAGCACTAGCTCCGGTAACATCGCAATGAGATCAATCGATTGCATAAATATCTCTTTCCTCTTTCAGGATTAAAGTTTGCTAATTGCCACGTGCTTTAAAAGCTCGATAACAGAAACGTGCATCACATCTGTGAATGGTTTTGGATAAACGCCCATGCCAATCGTGAAAATGGCCAAGACACTCATGATTAAAAATTCACGCGCATTAATATCAGTTAATTCGGCAACCTGTTGGTTGCCCACGTCGCCAAAGAACACTCGCTTGGTCATCCACAATGAATAAGCAGCCCCTAGGATCAAGGCGGTTGCTGCCAAGGCACCAATCAAGAAGTCGTAATCAACGGCAGCCAGAATGACCATGAACTCACCCACAAAGCCTGAAGTCGCTGGTAGTCCACAATTGGCCATGGCAAATAACACGGCAAAGGCTGTGAATTTAGGCATGGTATTGACCACACCACCGTAATCTGTAATTTGACGAGAGTGCATGCGGTCGTAAAGCACGCCAATGCTCAAGAACATCGCAGCAGAAATAAAGCCGTGAGAAATCATTTGCACAATCGCACCCTCAACACCCATCGGGTTGAAGATGAAGAATCCCAAAGTAACGAAGCCCATGTGCGCAATGGATGAATAAGCCACGAGCTTTTTCATATCAGCTTGCACCAAGGCTACCAAACCAATGTAGATCACAGCAATCAATGACAGCACAATCACAGCAGGTGCTAAGTATTGGCTTGCATCTGGTGCAATCGGTAATGAGAATCTCAAGAAACCATAGGCACCCAACTTCAACATGATCGCAGCCAACACCACTGAACCACCCGTTGGCGCCTCTACGTGCGCATCAGGTAACCAAGTATGAACTGGCCACATTGGAACCTTGACGGCAAAGGCCATGAAGAATGCACCAAAAATGAGAACTTGCTCAACAATATCTAGTTTGGCTTTGTGCCAAGTCAGGATGTTGAATGTATCTGTCACGTTGTACAAATACAAAATGGCTACCAAAGTCAAAAGTGAGCCAAGCAAGGTGTACAAGAAAAACTTAAACGCTGCGTACACCCGATTCGGGCCACCCCACACACCGATGATGATGTACATCGGAATCAAAGTTGCCTCAAAGAAAACATAGAATAACAAGCCGTCTAATGAAGAAAATACACCAATCATCAAGCCAGACAAAATCAAGAATGCGGCCATGTACTGCGATATGTTGACTGTGATCACTTCCCATGCTGCAAGCACAACGACCACAGTGATGAAGGCTGTCAGAACCACAAACCACATTGAAATACCATCAACGCCTAAGAAGTAATTGATGTCATAGCGTGGGATCCAAGACACTTGCTCCACAAACTGCATGGCTGCAGTGCTAGTATCAAAACCTGTGATCAATGGCAAAGTTGCGGCAAAGCTGACCAAAGAAGCAATCAATGCCATGATGCGAACATAGCCCTTGTTGCTGTCTGAACCAGTGAACAAAATAATTAAACCAAAAATAATCGGTAACCAAATTGAGTAAGAAAGAATCATATCGGGGCGCTCTGTCTATTGTTTTATTTAATGGAGCCCAAGTGGGTATATAAAATCCAGCCGATCAAAGTAATCAAGCCAATAATCATCGCAAATGCATAGTGATACAGGTAACCTGACTGAACTTGACGCACATTGGCTGAGAACCAAGCAATCACTCGTGTGCTACCGTTCACAATCAAACCATCAATCAATCCCTGATCTCCGCGCTTCCACAAACCAGTGCCCAAGACTCTTGCGCCTTTGGCAAACACGGCTTGGTTGAAGTCATCTATGTAGTACTTGTTATCAAGAATCGTCTTAACTGGTACTAACACGCGCGCAAAGAAAGCTGGAATCTGTGGCAACCACAGATAAAAGACCGCAGCCGTCACCACACCACCCAGCGCTAAATACAAAACAGGTGTGTGCAATGAGTGAGCCACCATGCCCAAAGGACCAGTGAAGGCGGCGGCTAATTCTTTCATGGCAAGGTGCTTGGTCGCATCAACAAAAATGGCATTACCAAAGAAGTCCCCAAACAACATTGGGCCAATCGTGAAATAACCCACAATCACTGATGGAATGGCCAAGAGAATCAATGGTAATGTCACCACCCATGGAGACTCATGCGGTTTTTGACCTGGGGCCAAACCATGATGGTGATCATCGTGGTGATTGTCTTTGGCGTCATGGCCATGGTCGTGATGAGCTTGGCCGAAGCGCTCTTTACCGTGGAATACCAAGAAATACATTCTGAATGAGTAGAAGGCGGTGATGAACACACCCGCCATCACTGCAAAGAATGCAAAGTCAGAGCCCGTGATGGTGCTCTTAGCAACAGCCTCAATGATCGAATCTTTCGAGTAGAAGCCTGAGAAGAAAGGTGTGCCAATCAAAGCCAAAGAACCCAACAAAGATGTGAACCAAGTGATTGGCATGTATTTCCACAAACCACCCATGTTGCGCACATCTTGGTCGTGGTGCATGCCCATGATCACACTACCTGCCCCCAAGAACAGCAAAGCCTTGAAGAAAGCGTGGGTCATTAAATGGAATACGGCGATTGGGTAAGCAGATACGCCCAAGGCCACTGTCATGTAGCCTAATTGCGACAAAGTTGAATAAGCCACCACCCGCTTGATGTCGTTTTGCACAATACCCAAGAAACCCATGAACAAAGCAGTGATTGATCCAATGATCAAAACAAATGACAAAGCAACATCCGATAACTCAAACAATGGCGACATACGACTCACCATGAAAATGCCCGCGGTTACCATGGTCGCCGCGTGAATCAAAGCAGAAATCGGTGTTGGGCCTTCCATGGAGTCTGGTAACCAAACGTGCAATGGGAATTGTGCAGACTTACCCATCGCACCAATGAACAAACAAATGCAAGCCACTGTGATCAAATTCCAATTAGTGCCAGGCAAGACTTGTTGAACCAATAAGTCTTTTTGTGCAAACACACTGTCGTAACTCATGCTACCGGTGTAAGCCAATAAAAGACCAATGCCCAGAATGAAACCAAAGTCACCGACACGGTTGACCAAGAAGGCTTTCATATTGGCGAAGATGGCGGTTGGTCGCTTGTACCAGAAACCAATCAATAAATAAGAAACCAAGCCAACAGCTTCCCAACCAAAGAATAGCTGCAAGAAGTTATTGCTCATCACCAACATCAACATGGAGAAGGTGAACAAAGAAATGTAGGAGAAGAACCTGGCATAACCCTCATCCTCTGCCATATAACCAATGGTGTAAATGTGCACCATCAATGAAACAAATGTCACCACCACCATCATCATGGCGGTCAATGGATCCACCAAGAAACCAACTTCTAGGCTCAACTCACCCAACTGCATCCAGGTGTAAATGGTTTCATTGAATCTTGCACCGGCCATCACATCATTCAAGACCATGAATGATGTGATGCATGAAATAGCCACACCTAAAATTGTGACTGTGTGTGCAGTTGAGCGGCCAATGAGGTTGCCCAAGAATTTTGTGCCAAATAAACCAGCGATCACCGCCCCCACCAATGGGGCCAGTGGAATGGCCAGCAATACTAGAGGGTTCAAGATTGGAGTAGTCATATGATCTGTCTTAACCCTTCAGTTGTCCGAGATCTTCAGCATGGATCGTGTCTAGCTTGCGGAACATCGTGACCAAAATTGCCAAGCCGATAGCGGCTTCAGCAGCTGCCACGGTCAAAATAAAGAATACGAATACTTGACCAGCCA
>CAXNHG010000034.1:0-6428 GCA_964202085.1 Polynucleobacter sp.
CTTGATCTAAAGCGCGGGTTTTAATTGTTGGCAAATTCACATGCTTTAGTTCACGACCATCCAATGATTCAACCGTTAAATGATTCAAAGTGAACACTGGTTTCTGCCCTAACCAAAACAGAAGCCAACCGCACGCCGCCAATAAAGCAATCAATAACAATAAATTAGCAATCACACGCATCATCTTGGCGTGATTCCAGATTGGGCCAAATACTGTGGCGCTCATAGAGCCCAAAAAACTCAGGAAGATGCGCAGGAATTTCATGAATGAACCCCTGCTTTACTTAATAGCCATAGCACTAGGTCAGCGTATTCAACCCCAGCTGCTTTTGCAGCCATTGGTACCAGGGAATGACCCGTCATGCCAGGTGCGGTATTCATTTCAAGCAAATAGGGTTGATTGGTCTGGTGATCAATCATCACATCTGCACGACCCCAACCCTTACAACCCAAAGCACGGTATGCACTCAAGGCAAGCTCTTGCACTTTTACCTCAAGCGCTAGATCTAATCCTGTTGGACATAAATACTTGGTGGCATCTGAAAAATATTTATTGTGATAATCGTAATTAGAATCTGGGGCCACGATTCTGATCACAGGTAGCGCTCTGGCGTTCTCGCCATCACCCACGATCGGACAAGTTAGCTCTTCCCCGATGATGCATTGTTCAGCCATCACATCGCGATCAAGCTTCGCCGCCAATGCATAAGCTGCTGGTAAATCCTCAGGTTTTGTGACCTTACTCAAACCAAGCGATGAACCCTCTCTGGCTGGCTTAACAATGATAGGCAGGCCAAGCTCTCGCATAATTTTTTGCCAATCGCTATTGGCATTCAACATCTCAAATCGAGGAGTGGCCAAATTAAAGCTAGACCACAAGCGCTTGGTGGCTTGTTTATCAATTGCAAGTGCAGAAGCCAAAACGCCACTGCCCGTATAAGGTAAGTTCATTTGCTCTAACAGACCTTGCATCGTGCCGTCTTCACCATAACGACCATGCAAAGCAATGAAGACTCGATCAAATTTCTGAGCAACCAACTCTGTGATTGCTTGTTGGCCTGGATCAAATGCATGAGCATTCACACCCTTTGAGATCAAAGCGTCTAAAACGCCTTTTCCAGACATCAAAGAAATATCTCTCTCACCAGATTTACCACCGAGCAATACTCCAACCTTACCCAATTCAGCAACATTCACTTGCGTCAAATCTTTTTGTACGGCTTCGCTCCAATGATTTCTAGAATTAAGCATGTGAAGCTCCTGCTAATTTTCCAGGAACACCAGAGATAGAGCCTGCGCCCATGGTGATGATTACATCCCCATCACGCGCCATACTCATCACCAAATCTGGTAAATCATTCACATCTTTTACAAACTTCGTGCTAGCAACATCCAGTAATCGATCAGATTCTTTGGCTTTTGCCAAAGCCTTGATCAAGCTTTCGCCATCAGCTCCTGCAATTCGCGCCTCACCTGCTGGATAAACTTCTGTCAAAGCTAAAGCATCAACACTTTGCAGAACTCTCACAAATTCACCAAAACAATCGCGTGTTCTGGTAAATCGATGTGGTTGGAATGCCAGTAATAATCGACGGCCCGGGAACGCACCCCTGGTGGCTGAAAGTGTTGCAGCCATTTCTACCGGATGATGGCCATAATCATCAATCACCGTGCATACGCCACCCTGAGGCAACTTTACTTCTCCATAACGCTGGAAACGACGACCGACACCGTGAAACTCTTTCAGAGCTTTAATAATCGCTGCATCACTCACACCCAACTCAGTGGCAATTGCGATGGCTGCCAGTGCATTTCGCACATTGTGTAAGCCTGGTAAATTCAATGTGATCTTCAGTGGTCCTGGTGTATCACCATGACGACGCACGGTGTGACGCATAGCTGTGAAATGCATTTGAGTACCATCTGCAACAACATTGATGGCGCGCACATCGGCGTCTTCAGATAAGCCATATCCAAGAATTGGTTGTGACACAAACGGCAAAATATCACGCACGTTTTGATCATCAACACATAGCACCGCAACACCATAAAAAGGCATGCGCTGTGTGAACTGTACAAAGGCTTGTTTTAACTTGGCCATATCATGCTGATAGGTGTCCATATGATCAGCATCAATATTGGTGATCACTTCAATCACTGGCAACAAGTTCAAAAATGACGCGTCCGACTCATCGGCTTCAGCCACAATAAAATCACCCGTGCCCAAGCGTGCATTTGCACCTGCAGAAGTTAACTTGCCGCCAATCACAAATGTTGGGTCTAAACCACCCTCAGCCAAAACTGATGCTAGTAGGCTGGTTGTTGTTGTTTTGCCATGAGTGCCTGCAATGGCAATACCCTGCTTTAAGCGCATCAACTCACCAAGCATCACAGCTCTTGGCACAATAGGAATACGAGCCGCGCGGGCAGCTAAGACTTCTGGGTTATCTCCGGTAACAGCTGTTGAAATAACCACTGCCTCTGCACTGCCCACATTCTTAGCATGATGACCAATGCTGATTTCAGCACCACACTCACGTAATCGTTTGGTCGTTGCGCTCTCAATCATGTCTGAACCGCTCACCTTGTAACCAAGATTGAGTAATACTTCGGCAATACCGCTCATGCCTGCGCCGCCAATGCCTACAAAATGAATTTGATGAAGAATGTGCTTCATGGCTAGACCGCTCTCTTAGATAACATTTGACATATTTCTGCAACATCTTTGGTTGCATTTGGTTTGGCCTGACTTAAAGCACGTTCAGCCATTTTTGCTAACTCTGTGCGATCAACTGTTTGTAAATAGGTAGCCAATGAATCTGCACTCATATCAACTTGCGGCATCAGCACAGCAGCCCCTGCGTCTGAAAGAAATTTTGCATTTGAAGTTTGATGGTCATCAACAGCGAATGGAAAAGGCACTAGATAAGATGCAACTCCAACTGCTGAAATTTCTGCCACAGTCATCGCGCCAGCTCGACAAATGACTAGGTCTGCATTGGCGTAGGCGGTGATCATGTCGTCAATGAATGGAACAACTTCTGCTTCTACATTCAAACTTGCGTATTTTTGGCGCAATTGATCAAGGTGCTTCTCGCCTGCTTGATGAATCACCGATGACCTAGATTCAGCAGGGATTTTTGCAAGAGCCTCGGGTACTACTTCGTTCAAAGCGGCTGCCCCTAAACTACCCCCGACCACTAAAATCTGCAAACGACCAGATCTTGCAGAGTATCGAGTTTGCGGAGATTCAATTTGACTCATGCCGGCACGCAATGGATTACCTAACCAAACTGCGCCAGGTAATGCATTTGGAAATGCGCACAATGTTTTATCTGCGACTCTAGCTAAAACTTTATTAGCTAAACCAGCGATTGAATTTTGCTCATGCAATACCAAGGGCTTACCCAATAAAACACTCATCATTCCAGCCGGGAATGTGACATAACCCCCCATACCCAAGACAACATCTGGCTTTACGCGACGCAATACTTGAATACTTTGCCAAAAAGCTCGCAACAAGTTAAATGGCAAAAATACCAAGGTTTTAACCCCTTTACCTCTTAAACCGCCAAACTGAATTGATTCAAATGCAAAACCTCTTGGAGGCACCAAGCGATACTCCATGCCTTTAGCGTTACCTAACCAAGAAACATTCCAACCTTTCTCACGCAAATATTCAGCCACAGCTAAGCCTGGGAAAATATGCCCGCCAGTGCCACCAGCCATGACCAATAAAGTGGGTGAGTGGGTCATAACTTGCCACCCCTCATCAAGACTCTGTTTTCCACATCAATCTTTAACAAGATCGCAATCGCTACCGCATTCATCATCAAACCTGAACCGCCAAAACTGACGAATGGCAAAGTCAAACCTTTGGTCGGTAAGATTCCCAAGTTAACGCCCATATTGATGAACGCCTGCCAACCAATCCAAATGGCGATGCCTTTAGCAACCAAACCTGCAAAACTTCGATCCAATTGCAAAGCGGTTCGGCCAATCAAGAAAGCTCTTCGAATGATCCAATAGAAAATACCGATGACAACGGCAACACCAACAAATCCCAATTCTTCACCAATCACAGCCAGAATAAAATCTGTATGAGCTTCAGGTAAGTAATGAAGTTTTTCAATACTTCCCCCCAAACCAACACCGAACCATTCTCCACGTCCGAATGCCATTAATGAGTGCGTTAATTGATAGGCTTTACCAGCTGCATGCTCTACGTTCCAAGGGTCAAGGTAAGCAAAAATGCGCTGTCGTCTGAATTCAGAAAAGATGATGATGGCAGCAAAACTGCCAACAGCTAATACTGTTAGTGCGCCAAATAACTTGGCGTTAATCCCGCCCAAAAATAATAGGCCCATAGCGATTACTGCTATCACCATGAAAGCGCCCATGTCAGGTTGCCATAACAACAACGCACCCACCGCTATCACAGCTGCCCCCATGGGGAGTAAACCTTTAACCAAGGTATGTAAATAATCCTGGCGCTGCACGGTGTACCAGGCTGCAAATAAAACCACAGCCAACTTCATAAATTCTGATGGTTGGAAATTCGTAATACCTAGTGATATCCAACGTTTAGAACCATTCACACCTTTACCAACCCCCGGAATCAAAACAAAAATCAGCATGATGAATGCCAAAGCAAAAATGGCGGGGGCTAGACGATCCCAAACTTTTAGAGGTACCTTGAATGCAAGAACACCAACGGTGAAAGCAATCACTATTGAAATAGCATGCCTAATTAAAAAATGACTGCTGCTGTATTTGGCATATTTAGGGCCATCTGGTAAAGCAATTGATGCTGAATAAACCATCACAAGACCTAATGTCACGAGAATTAAAACAGTCCATAGCAAAGGGTGGTCATATTCCATCATGCGTGAGCGAGTCGGGCGAACCACGGTTGTAGCGTCACGCAATCCCAAGCGGAAATCTTCGAATCCCTCTTTGATGCCGCCTTTAACACCACTGATACCATTGGTGCTGAAACGTTTAAAGAATTGAATCATGCGCTCACCTGACCTTTCAAACTGGCCAACTCGTTCACAGCACCAATGAAGACTTGAGCGCGGTGCGCATAATCTTTGAACATATCAAAACTTGCGCAGGCTGGTGATAACAACACCAAGTCACCTGATTCAGCTATCTCAGCGGCTGACTCAACAGCTTGCTCTAAAGTATCGGCATCACGGATGGTGACACCTGATGACTCGAATGCACTTCTCAGGGCGGGGGCATCTCTACCAATCAAAATGATTGCTTTGGCATGCCGCGCAAGCGCTTGGCTGAGCAGGATGAAATCTTGACCCTTGCCTTCTCCGCCTGCGATCAAAATGATTTTTGAGCGATTGCTTGAGCCTGTACTTGAGCTCGAACTTGACTGACTCAAACCATTGAGAGCTGCCAAGGTGGCGCCCACATTGGTACCTTTACTATCATCGATGTATTCAACGCCTTCAACGATGGCAACCGTCTGCATGCGATGCGGCTCACCTTTGTATTCGCGCAAGCCATGCAGCAATGGTCCCATCGGAATATCAATCGCAGTACATAGGGCCAAAGCCGCTAAGGCGTTGCTGGCGTTATGTCTTCCTTTAATACGTAAAGCATCTGCAGGCATTAAGCGCTTCAATCTCAAAGGCTCATCCACCAGATCAGTCTTTTTACGACGGCGCTTTGCTTTTAATTCCAAGGCCTCTAAATCAGGTTCAGCCCATACCAACCAATCGATGCCGCCAGCTGCCGTATCATGAAGAACCCCAAACGCATCTTCTTCATCAGGGGCTTCGCCACCAAAAGTGACCGTGCGAACCAGATCTATGTCAGATTGCATGTTCATGACGATGTCATCATCGCGATTCAATACAGCAATCGTATTGGAGCTGAAAATTCTGGCCTTTGCTGCAGCATATTGTGAAAAATCCCCGTGCCAATCCAAATGATCTTGGGTCACATTCAAAACAGTCGCAGCATCAGCATGAAGACTATAAGTGTGCTGAAGCTGAAAACTAGAAAGCTCTAAAACCCAAACACTCGGCAACTCTTCGATATCCAATAATTTATCTAAAGCAGCTGGGCTGATATTTCCCGCAACCGCCACAGACTTGCCCGCTCTTTCGCACAACAAGCCAGTCAATACAGTAGTGGTTGTTTTGCCATTGGTGCCAGTGATCGCAATCACTTTAACGTTGTAGTTTTGCTCATCTTTTAAGGCTTGGATGGCTTGAGCAAAAAACTCAATCTCACCCCACACCGGTATTTCTTTTTCTGCAGCAATCGCTAAAAATGATTGAACGGGCTCTTGCAAAGGAGATAAGCCAGGACTGATTGCAATCACATTCATACCATTCAACAAATCCGGAGATAGACTGCCCAAATGAATCTCTTTAACACCCAAGTCTTTAACTACTTGATGATAT
>CAXNHG010000035.1:0-6273 GCA_964202085.1 Polynucleobacter sp.
ATCGATTTGAGACACCAATCTTTTGAGGCGATCATTTTTAACTGCTAATGGGATGTCATCCACAAGATTGGCCGCAGGAGTTCCGGGTCTCTCGCTATAAGTAAAGCAATAGCTATTATCAAATTTAACTTCTTTGACCAACTTCATGAGTTGCTCAAAATCTTCTTCTGTCTCGCCCGGAAAGCCAACGATGAAGTCGCTTGTAATAGAAATGCCGGGACGCACAACCTTCATCTTTTTGATGATACTTTTGTATTCCAAAATGGTGTAACCACGTTTCATGTTGGCTAAGACTCTGTCTGAGCCATGTTGAACGGGTAGATGCAAATGATTCACGAGCTTGGGGATTTTTGCGTACGCATCAATGAGACGTTGTGTGAACTCCTTGGGATGGCTGGTGGTAAAACGAATTCGTTCTACACCTGGTATTTCCGCCACATATTCCAAAAGCATTGCAAAATCAGCAATCTCACTTGAGCCAGCCATGCTACCCCTGTAGGCATTCACGTTCTGGCCCAGCAGCTGAATTTCTTGAACACCTTGTTGTGCCAAGCCGGCTACTTCAGTCAAGACATCTTCAAAGGGCCGAGAAACTTCTTCGCCTCTTGTGTAGGGAACGACGCAATAACTGCAATATTTAGAGCAGCCTTCCATGATAGATACATAGGCCGCACCACCTTCAACTTTAGCAGGGGGCAAGTTATCAAATTTTTCAATTTCTGGAAAACTGATGTCTACCTGAGGTAAACCACTTGAATGCCTTGCCTGAATCAGTTCTGGAAGTCTGTGCAGAGTTTGCGGACCAAAAACAATATCAACATAAGGCGCTCGGTTAATAATGTGCTTGCCTTCTTGGCTGGCAACGCAACCGCCAACACCAATCATCAATTCAGGTCGCTTTAGCTTTAATTCACGGAGTCGACCTAAATCAGAAAAAACTTTTTCTTGGGCCTTTTCACGAACGGAACAAGTATTTAAAAGAATTAAATCAGCATCTTCTGGCGTATCAGTTTTTATCATGCCATCATGATGGTGAAGCACGTCCGCCATCTTGTCAGAATCATATTCATTCATCTGACAACCAAAGGTCTTGATATAAACTTTTTTCATTATTTAGATGAACTGAAAAGCAATGATTGCCACGATGGTCGGCGGCAAAGCTGCCAAAAATAACCACAGTGCCGAAACGCTACCATCAGGAAAATGCTCACGAAGAATCGACATACCTGCAGGATTGGGTGCGTTGGCAATCACAGTCAAGCCGCCACCAGTGATGGCGCCAGCTACCAATGCATATTTAAACTCTTCACTTGTACCCTCAACCAATGATCCTAGATACGTAAGAGCGGCATTGTCTGTGATTGCAGTCAAGGCTGTTGCGCCATAGTAAACAACAGTAGTGCTCATGTTTTCCAAAATAGGTTGGAGCCACCATTGCTGCATACCGCCCAGTACTACAAGACCCGCCAAGAAAAATGCAACCATCAAAGCTTCTTTTAATAGCAAAGGATTTTGAAACTTAGCGTAAGCGTGTGTGTAACCCATAAAGAAAAGTAAAAGACCCATGAACACCACTGGATGGTGAGCAAACACAACGATGCCAGCTAAAAACAGTAAGTGAATAGCTACAACAAACAAAGGCATTTCATCTCTGTGATGATTGCTGTTTGCTTTAGGTAAATCTTTGCGAACCAATAATGTAACGAGTGTTGCATTAATAACTACTGCTAAAGCTGCTTTTATGCCGAATGTTTGGAAAACGTAAGCAGTATCCCAACCCCATGCGCTTGCAACCATTAAGATCGGAGGAGCCGCGAAACTTGTTAATGCACCACCAATTGAAATATTGACGAACAAAACACCAATTGTTAAATACATTAGCTTGGTATTAGACGTTTGGCTGAATACTTTCTTCTTTAAAAGTAGTGCAGCCAAAGTCATCGCTGCAGGCTCGGTGATGAATGAACCAAGCAGTGGAACCAGACTAAGTGTTACGAAATAATTGGTGGCGACATTGTTGATACGGAACAGTTGGCTGAGGAGGCCAGATACCAAGCGAACTAACTCGGAAGCAAAGTGCAACACAGGACGACTTGCTGCTACAACCATGATGGCAAACACAAACAAAGGCTCTGTGTAGTTTCTACTTTCTAAATACTCAACAGAAGGCTGATAGCCGCCAGCAGCAAAAGCCATAAACACAATTAAGATCATTGCCCAAAAACCAAAAACAGCTTCAACTTCACCGAGTAAGTGCCAGAGGCCAGAGTGATTAGGCTGCTTATGAGCTAAATGCTCAAAAAATGATGATGAAAACGTGTGTATCACCGCAATACCAAAAAGTGTTGTGGCGATTATTTGTAAGGTTGTTGGGTCCATGAAGAGCCTTGAATGTTCAAATCGTTATTGGCTCTATTGTAAGCCACTGAAAACACCGAAAATCCACTTATCAACTAGGTAAAGACCAATGACGTATCACCGCGTTACTTGGATATGTCTGGATTTTTGTGGTTTAAATTGAAGCCCTGAGGCTTTTCAGTGAGGCTCGCATTCATCAATTCATGCTGCGAGAGGGGGAAATTGGTGGCGAATCAGGGATTCGAACCCCGGACCTGCGGATTATGATTCCGTCGCTCTAACCGGCTGAGCTAATTCGCCAAAGACCAAAAGTATAGCTTATTTTGCTAATTTCACCTATTTAAGGGGTCTTTGAGCGTGTTGTGAGGGTTAAAACTAACGGGATAGGAATCTTTCAAACTTTCTGAGTCAATCAACAAAATACTTCAATTGCCACAAATCCCAAACCACCAGTACTTAACCACGCAGCAGTTATTTTGAGCTTATGTTTTGATAGTAAGCGCAAAAAATCTTATCTAACTCTGTATAGCGAATCCAGTATTTCCTTGGGATTGGATTGTTTAATAAACAATTCCGTCACCACTCGTTCAATCCTGAAGAAAGGTTTAAGCAGTCCCTTACCATTGAAGAGATATTCCAACCAACCTTTTTGCTTGATTCTGTTTTGAGAAAACTCAATTTGTTCGGGCTGAACTGGAGAGATATATTCAGATGATTGAACTTTCTTTTTGAATAAAACTTTTAAATTTCCTTTGTCTTCTACTTTGACCACATCAAAGTACTGACTTGCTGCGCATGCAAGAGTGAATTTTGAGTAATAAAAAAGGTGTGCTTTGAAGTAGATGTTGTGTGGCGATGCATCGGCTTGCAAAATATTCGGAACTTCTATGAATAGATATCCGCCATCCTTGATGCTTGAATATAACTTCTTCATCACCTCTAAAGGTTTGGCCATGTGTTCATAGACATGAAACAAGGTCACTATGTCTGCAGAAGAATCCTGAACATCAGACAGCATAGATGTTTTCACTTCTACGCCATATTGCTCTTTGGAAAATGTTGAGTAACCAAGATTTGGTTCTATCCCCTTAGATTGAAGACCTCTTTTTTGTGCCATGTACACAAATTCACCACCACCAGCACCTATATCTAAAAGAACTTGATTAGATAACTGAATATGTGATTCAAGGAATCTGATTCTATCTAATGCGGTCATACCTGCACGACGCACATACTTTGGTTTTGGTGAATAAGTGCTTTTATAGTCTTGGCGGTAATTATGAGAATAGTAGATTTTTAAATCTTCATCAGAAGGAATCTCTTGTTGCTGAACAAGGCTGCAATCAGAGCAGAAAGAAATAGCCAGTGGCGACTTACTTTTCGCATCATTTTGAAGATGGGTATGCAGCTTTGTCGAATTACATAACTGACAAGTAGGGGTCATAGGTTGCCATTGATTATTTGTAAAAAACCTTAAGAAGTTTCAGCTAGGGGTAAATTGATCAGTAAGTTTTGCGGCTTGAATTTTAGGCACTTATCAATGTCATGGGCCATGGCTAGGTAGATAGGCTTCCCAGCAATTTCTGGAAGCATGCGACCTTTGTCAATGAAGTCTAATTTAAATAGACATAAGACTTGTGCTAATTTTGAGTTATCCACTGTTTCGCCGTTATAAAGGGCGTTCAAAACTTCAGTGGCATTCACATCAAGGCCAATATGCCAAGACCACTTAGAGTCTGAGATCTGACCTTGAGGGGTGATGGTCACTTTTGTACCATGGAAGTGGAAGATCCACTTTTCAAGAAGGCTACTCAACGCTGTCGCCCCATCTTGGTCATAGTTAAGCTGCAGAACGAAGTCGTGTGCTTCATCACGTTCCCAGTAGTCATCAGCGTTATCTTTGATCAAAACATCTAAATCAATGCTTCTTAGGGGTGCTGAGCTTTGTTTGAGTAATTCACCAATGCTACCAAAGCCACCAGTTTCTGCATATTTCTCAACAGTTATTTGATCAGCTGCCATGATGTGACCATCTTCTAGGATGGTGATCTTTTGCGTTCTGAATAGTATCTCTGCAACCCTTGCCTCAATAGCACTTGGATTTTCACCTAAGAGATGTTGGCAAAGAATTTGGGTTAATTGATCAACAAAGAGCGGCGGAACATCAACCCCATCCCCTTGAAATAATCCCAAGTAAAAACTTTCCAATGATGATGCTTGAGCCAACTTGTCTCTGAAGCGTAACCAGATTTCATAGTTCACCTGAATATCAGAATCTTGCATTTTTTTAATTTCAGCAGAATCAATCTTTGCTCTTGGGTTGTCTGTGAGTAACTGGTGAATCTTTTGTTCCTGTGCACAAGACTCTGGAATGAGAGCAAGTTCAGGCCTACTTAAATAGGATCTCAAAAAATCATCAGTGATGATGAGCTGTTGATCCTGATTAACAGATAGAAATTGGTAATTGCTGTTAGGCCAAAATTTACGCATGATGTCTCGTTAGAATGTTTTTAGTATTGTGCAACGAAAATAAAATGAATCCATGAAATTAATTCATAGACCGCTTCATTTTTAGGGTTAATACCAAATTACTTCGACTTGTTTTTATGACTTTCTTTTCTTTTCATATTGATGCATCTTGTGTGCATACATCCAGGCGATGGCTAAATAAATCAAGAGTGATCCTTGGGCGCCCCACCAGTAGGTGAAGTTCCAACCAAAGAAATTAAATCTCAAGGCTTCTGGAGCAAGGCCGACCAACAGTGTTGTCACAAACCAAATGCTCAATAAGATGGCGATCAGGCGTTTATTTTTAGACCATGTTTTCATGGGGAACCAACTGGAAGATAAACGCGCATACAAGTTCCGTATTGGAGCGGGGATTCTTGGTAGATGTTTTCAAGAATCTCTAGTTTGCCGCCATGCTGGGTGGCGATCTCTTTCACAATGGCCAAACCTAAACCGCTGCCCTCAATGTCACTTCCGAGAATTCGGTAGAATCTCTCTAGCACTCGTTGTCTCTCTTCTGGCGGAATGCCTGGACCGGTATCTTTTACTTCAACAATCAGCAATCCCGGTTGATTGGCGTGTCTCACATCAACGGTCACAGTGCCTTTGGCTGGAGTGTATTTAATGGCATTGTCGAGCAAGTTGTTGAATAGCTCTTTCAACATCACTGGGTTGCCATAAATTTTGCATGTTTGTTGATTGGTTTCATAACCCAAATCGATATTCTTTTCCCAAGCTGCTGATAACCAATTCTTGGTTGCATCTGCAGCTGATTGAGATAAATTAATCAAAATCTTTTCGCTGAGCTTGTTGGTGTTTTCCATTCTGGCCAGCGACAGTAATTGTTGCACTAGGCGAGTGGCCCTGCTAGAACTATCGGCAATTTGCTCTAAAGATCGTTGCAGCTCTTCAGGACTATTTTCTCTTTGAGCTAATTCCGCCTGCATGCGCAGACCTGCTAAAGGGGTTTTTAATTGATGGGCAGCATCAGCAATGAATCGTTTCTGCGATTGAACAGAATCTTCAAGTTGATACAAAACGTCATTAAAACTAGAAATCAAGGGCATAATTTCTTGAGGTGCTGCGCGTTCTTCAATCGGACTTGTGTCATCAACCAAACGATTTCTGATTCTGTTTTGCAGGGCATTCAATGGCGCAAGACCTCTACTCAAACCAAACCAAACTAAGATCACCACAATTGGTAAAATGATGAACTGCGGCAAAATCACGCCTTTGATGATTTCATTGGCAAGCTGCGATCTTTTTTCCAATGTTTCTGCAACTTGGACCATTACGGGGCTTGGCCCAGCAGTTGTTGACAATATGACCAAGGTTGCAGCAACGCGCACTTCATTGCCGGCAATTCGACTATCACGGTAAGTGATGGTGCCAACTTGTAATGGATCA
>CAXNHG010000036.1:0-6262 GCA_964202085.1 Polynucleobacter sp.
GTCGCAAGCCTTCAACCGTGGTAGCGATCGCCGTTGGATGGTGCGCAAAATCATCGTAAATCGTGATGTCATTAACTCGCCCAATCACTTCCATGCGGCGTTTCACATTCTTAAAAGTGCCTAAAGCATTAGCAGCATCTTGTGCAGAAATGCCCACATGATGGGCAGCAGCAATCGCAGCCAAGGCATTCAGTTGATTGTGTCGACCAGTGACAGACGCATCTACCTCCCATGAAACCTCTGCCACATTATTGCCCTGATAAATGACTTTGAAACCATCGTTGACTGTATCCATCAAAGACCAATCCCCAGGCTTGATTGATTGCTCAGGCAACGCAAATCGCTCAAGACTTGACCAACATCCTCGCTGCACCACTCGCTCTACACTTTGCTCAGCGCCATTAACGATCAAACGACCCGAAGCCGGAATTGTTCGAACCAAATGATGAAATTGAGTTTCAATGGCGGTGATATCAGCAAAGATATCCGCATGATCAAACTCTAAATTATTCAAAATAGCTGTACGTGATCTGTAATGAACAAATTTGCTACGCTTATCAAAAAATGCCGTGTCGTATTCATCAGCCTCAATCACAAAGTAATGAGGGGCATTCACTTGATTACTGGTTTTTTTACCCAAACGCGCAGACACATCAAAATTATTTGGCACTCCACCAATCAAATAACCAGGCTCCAATCCATTCGCTTGCAAAATCCAAGTGAGCATGGCGGTGGTGGTGGTTTTACCATGAGTTCCTGCAACAGCTAAAACATGTTTTCCTTGCAATACCTGCTCGCCTAGCCATTGAGGACCAGATTGGTAAGGCAAGCCTTGATCCAAAATGGCTTCCATCAAAGGATTGCCGCGAGAAACCATGTTTCCAATAATGAATAGGTCAGGTTTTATGGCAATTTGATCTGAAGAAAATCCCTCAATCAACTCAATGCCCTGAGCCTCGAGTTGAGTGCTCATTGGTGGGTAAACATTGGCGTCGCAACCAGTCACTTGGTGACCTGCTTGACGTGCGATGGCGGCAATACCGCCCATAAAAGTACCGCAAATACCTAGGATATGAAGATGCATGCCAAGATTTTATCCAAACATCCGTGCAAAATAAGGTAATTCATTGAAAAACGGAAAGAAAAATATGAATAAACGCCAATGGGGTTTGATCTTGATTGCTGGAGCACTCGCTGCGGTTTTGGGGATGGGTTTGTCAAGTTATAAATACAGAACCGAAAAAGCCAGCGATACCGCCATCGAAGAATTATTCAACAGAGAATTACGCTCTTCGGATGGAACAATTCACCAAACATCAGGCTGGCGAGGAAAAATCCTGATCATCAACTACTGGGCCTCTTGGTGCCCACCATGCGTTGAAGAAATGCCAGAATTAGTCAGTTCCCAGACCAAATATGCCGCTAAAAATGTACTATTTGTAGGCATTGGTGTCGATTCACCATCTAACATACGTGAATTTCTTGAAAAAACACCGGTTAACTACCCCATAATTTTAGGTGGCTTAGACGGGGCAACTTGGGCAAAAAACATGGGGAATCCCAGCTCAGGGCTGCCTTTTACGGTGATGGTAGACCGCAAAGGGGCCAGTATTAAGAGGAAACTGGGCAAAATAAGCGAAGATGAGCTCAGTTCATGGATAGATAACGCTATAATCACTCCTCAGTAAAAATTACAGGAAGGGCATCATGGATCTACGAAAACTCAAGACTTTGATCGATTTAGTAGCCGAATCTGGCGTTTCAGAATTAGAAGTAACAGAAGGTGAAGACAAAGTCCGAATCGTTAAAAATCCAGCCCCAATTGCAGCACCAGCCCAACAATTTTATGCAGCAGCCCCAGCTGCTCCAGCCCCAACCCCAAATTCTGCAGCCGCCGCAGCACCTATAGCAGAAGCTGCGCCAGCGGAACCGACCGGTCATGCTGTTAAATCTCCGATGGTGGGCACTTTCTACCGCTCACCAACGCCAGGTGCCGATTCTTTTGTGAAGATTGGCGACATAGTCAAAGAAGGTCAAACACTTTGCATCATTGAAGCGATGAAATTATTGAACGAAATTGAATCTGATAAATCAGGTGTCGTTAAAGAAATTTTGTGTGAGAACGGCCAAGGCATTGAATTTGGTCAGGCTCTATTCATTATTGGCTAATTCAAGCTAAAGCTCACAAAGGTTACCCAATGTTTGAAAAGATTCTTATCGCCAACCGTGGCGAAATCGCACTTCGTATTCAAAGAGCCTGTCGCGAGATGGGCATCAAAACCGTGGTTGTTTTTTCCGAGGCTGATCGTGACGCCAAGTACGTCAAGTTAGCTGATGAAGCGGTTTGTATTGGCCCAGCACCATCAGCACTTAGCTATCTGAATATGCCAGCGATCATTTCTGCTGCCGAAGTGACTGATGCGCAAGCGATTCATCCTGGTTACGGCTTTTTGTCTGAAAATGCAGACTTTGCCGAGCGCGTTGATCGGTCTGGTTTTGTGTTCATTGGGCCAACTGCGGAATCCATTCGCTTGATGGGTGACAAAGTTTCAGCCAAGCAAGCCATGATTCGCTCAGGCGTGCCATGTGTTCCAGGCTCAGAAGGTGCTTTGCCTGACAACCCAAAAGAAATTTTGGCCACCGTTAAGAAAGTTGGTTATCCAGTTATCATCAAAGCAGCTGGTGGCGGTGGTGGACGCGGTATGCGCGTGGTGCACACCGAAGCGCACTTGATCAATGCGGTCAATATGACTCGCGAAGAAGCCGGACGAGCTTTTGGCAACCCCGAGGTCTACATGGAGAAGTTTCTAGAGAATCCTCGCCACGTAGAAATTCAGATTTTGGCTGACACTTATAAAAATGCGGTGTACTTAGGTGAGCGCGATTGCTCCATGCAGCGTCGTCACCAAAAGGTAATTGAAGAAGCTCCAGCCCCTGGCATTGACCGTCGCTTGATTGCCAAAATTGGTGAGCGTTGCGCTGAGGCCTGTCGGAAAATTGGCTATCGTGGTGCCGGTACATTTGAGTTCTTGTATGAGAATGACGAGTTCTACTTCATCGAGATGAATACCCGTATTCAGGTTGAGCATCCTGTCACTGAATTGATCACTGGCATTGATCTGGTTCAGCAACAAATTCGCATCGCATTTGGCGAAAAACTGCCTTTCCGTCAAAAAGATATTGAATTCAGAGGTCATGCCATTGAATGTCGTATCAATGCTGAAGATCCTGTGAAATTCATGCCAAGCCCAGGTCGCATTCAATCTTGGCACATGCCAGGCGGTCCTGGTATTCGCGTTGACTCACATGCCTACGCTGGGTATTTTGTTCCACCGACCTATGACTCAATGATTGGTAAATTGATCGCTTATGGCGCGACCCGCGAACAAGCCATCCGCCGCATGCGCATTGCCTTATCTGAAGTAGCGATTGATGGCATCTTGACCAACATTCCATTGCATCGAGAGCTGATGCTAGATCCAAAGTTTGAACAAGGTGGTACAAGTATTCACTACCTAGAACACAAACTTGAGGAGCAAGCAGCTTCACGTCGTGGCAACACGAAGTAATTGATAGCCATCATTCATCCATGGCCTTTCGTGAACTTGTATTTACCGTCTCCGAAGATCTTGCTGAAGATCTCGGAGATGCCCTCATGGAATTGGGCGCCCTATCCATTTCGGTCAGTGATGCTGCTGCCGATACTGAATCTGAAAAACCCTTGTATGGCGAGCCAGGCCTAATTCCTGATCGACAAGCTTGGGAACAGTCTCAAGTCATTGCCCTTTTTGATGAACTAGGCTTGGGTGCGGCAGAAATTTCATTGGCTTTGACTGAAGCGGGTTTTCAGATCAATGCCCCTTTAGCAAGAAGTGTTGAAGAACAGGACTGGGTGCGTCTCACGCAATCAAAGTTTGAGCCTATTCAAGTAGGTCGGCGTTTATGGGTGGTTCCATCATGGCATGACGCCCCTAAAGACCCGAACGCTGTTTGCCTGGCGGTTGATCCTGGCCTGGCTTTTGGTACGGGCAGTCATCCAACCACCAAGTTATGCATGCAATGGTTGGAAGAACACTCTGATTTAGTCAACAAGACGCTCCTAGACTATGGTTGTGGTTCAGGTATTTTGGCAATTGCTGCAAAACGTTTGGGTTGTGGGGATACGCTTGGTGTGGATATTGATCCTCAAGCAGTCATATCTGCCAAAGATAATGCCCAGCGCAATGCAGTGACCATTGACTTTCGCTTGCCAGAGGCAAATATTACCCAGAGCCAGCACGATGTAGTTGTTGCGAATATCTTGGCCAACCCACTTCAAGTGCTTGCCCCAGCACTATGCCAACTCATTGCACCGAATGGTCACATTGTTTTATCAGGCATTCTTGAGCGCCAAGCACAAGAGGTAATTGACGCTTATCAACCCTGGATCAAACTCCATGTTTGGCGCGAGTGCGATGGTTGGGTGTGCCTAACGGGCCAATTAATGTCAGATGACATCAACCAAACATCATCAGACACTCAAAAAAAAACGATAAAGCCCAGCCTAATCTTAGCTAACACATCAAAAAATAAGAAGTCGTTTACTTTAACTGGCTGGATCAGCCTAGTTGTATTAATGCTAGCGATTGTTTTTCAGCTTTTTCATCTTGGTAGACATGCGATTGCATTACAACTCACCAAAACACCAGCTGCTATTCAAGAACCTTTGTTTAAAGCATTCAAATCTTTAGATTCTTTGCTGTGTAAACAGTTTTCTTGCCAAGATATGCCCTTAAGAGACTTTTCTGCGTGGACCATTGAGTTAGCCAATCTAAAAATCAATGCTGTCAACAATCAAAGTACCAATAACCAAAGTGCCACCGGAATGCTAGAACTTCAAATCCGCAATAAATTACCACTCATGATCACCTGGCCACATGTATTGCTCTCCATCACCGATGCTAACGATGCCGTGATTTCGGAAAAACTTCTCGGGCCCAAAGATTGGTTACCAGTTGATGATGCCAAAATCATTGCAACGGGCTCACAAGCGCTTCAGGAAGTCTCAAGTAACGTTTTCTTGAGCTTACCCCAACAAGCTGCCGGATTTAGAGTTCGACTGATCTATGTTGATGACAAGCCAATAGATACACCCTCAGAATAATTCTCACATTCCATTTATTTAAATCAATTTACTCACCCAAGGAACTTTATGTCTAGCTTAATTTGTGGCTCCATCGCCTACGACACCATCATGAATTTTGAAGGTCGCTTTCAAGATCAGATCTTGGCTGACCAAATTCATATTTTGAACGTTGCCTTTTTAGTTCCGAGCATGCGTCGTGAGTTTGGTGGATGTGCTGGCAATATTGCTTACAACCACAAACTATTGGGGGGCGAGCCCATCATCATGGCGACCGTTGGTGGCGATGCTGGCTCTTACTTTGATCAATTGGCTAAATATAAGATCAGCGCTGATCATATTCGTGAACTACCAGAGGCCTTCACTGCTCAAGCAATGATCACGACCGACCGCGATAATAACCAAATCACAGCATTTCATCCAGGCGCCATGGGTGAATCGCACCTCAATACAGTGGCTGAAGTAATCAATCATCGCCAGAAGAAACAGTTTGGATTGCCAAAAATTGCGATTGTGGCTCCAGATGGCAGACAAGGCATGGTTGAACATTGCCAGCAATTAGCAGATGCCAAAATTCCATTCATTTTTGATCCAGGCCAAGGTTTGCCAATGTTCGATGGTCAAGAACTCTTGGCTTTTATTGAGCAAGCCACTTATGTGGCCGTGAATGACTATGAAGGTGAAATGCTAGCCCAAAGAACTGGCTTATCTTTAGAAAAGATTGCCGAACGGGTTTCTGCTTTGATTGTCACCAAAGGTGCTCAAGGTGCAGAAATACACTCTCAAGGTAAGAAAATTGAAATTCCAGTGGTTCCTGTCGGAAAAGCCATTGATCCAACCGGTTGCGGCGATGCTTTCAGGGGTGGATTGCTATATGGCATTGAACAAGGATTTGATTGGGAAGTTACCGGTCGCTTAGCAAGCTTAATGGGATCTATCAAAATTGCCAGCCAAGGCCCCCAGAATCACCATCTATCTCAAGAGGCCATTCAAATGCAGTTCAAGCAAGTATTTGGCTATAGCTACTGATTGTCAAACTACTAATTAAGTATTACCAAAGAAAAAACCCGCTAAGGCCTTAAGCTCTAGCGGGTTTGATTCCCCCTGGGAACCAGTCCTTAATAAATTAAGGACGAGAAC
>CAXNHG010000037.1:0-6206 GCA_964202085.1 Polynucleobacter sp.
GCAAACCATGGCATTTCAGTTGATTGCTCAAAGCGCACTGAATGACGCTCAAAAAGTACAAGTGATCACAAGCTTGAGCATGGCTGGCGGTATGGCTGGCATGGCTGGTGGCCAAGCCATTGATTTGGCGAGCATTGGAAAGCAGTTAACGCAAAATGAACTCGAACTCATGCACCGCTTAAAAACGGGAGCACTTTTAAGAACAGCTGTGCAAATCGGTGCGATTGCAATTAACTTAAATGAGCAAGAAAAAAAATCGCTGGATACATTTGCCAGTTCTTTGGGTTTGGCTTTTCAGGTAGTGGATGATGTTTTGGATGCAAGCTCAGACAGTCAAACTTTGGGCAAAACTGCCGGAAAAGATGCTGCAGCTAATAAGCCAACCTTTGTTTCTTTGATGGGTTTGGATGGCGCAAGAGGGTTTGTAAGACAATTGCATCAAGAAGCCCTCGATAGTCTCGGCATTTGGGGGGACAATGCTGATCTATTAAGAGCTATTGCGAGTAAAGTAGTGAACAGAGAGAATTGACAGCTAAAGTGCCGGCTGTAATTAAAATAATTTATGACTGATTTACTTAAAACAATTAACGATCCAAAGGATTTACGAGCATTAAAGCGGGATCAATTACCAAAGCTTGCGGCAGAGTTGCGCGAGTTCTTGCTGGATTCTGTTTCAAAGACTGGCGGACATCTATCGTCTAATTTGGGCACGGTTGAGTTAACTGTTGCCTTGCATTATGTATTTCAAACACCCTATGACCGCTTGATTTGGGATGTGGGTCATCAAAGTTACCCCCATAAAATTTTGACAGGTCGTCGTGAGCGCATGGGTACTTTGAGACAGTACGGCGGTATCTCTGGTTTTCCGCGTCGCTCTGAAAGTGAATACGATACCTTTGGTACGGCGCACTCTTCAACCAGTATTTCTGCAGCCATTGGTATGGCACTGGGTGCTCGTGCCCAAGGTGAAAAGCGTGTGGCCGTTGCAGTGATTGGTGACGGTGCGATGAGCGCTGGCATGGCTTTTGAAGCGCTGAACAATGGCGGCATTCATAAAGATTTACCTTTGGTTGTTGTGCTGAACGATAACGACATGTCTATTTCGCCGGCAGTCGGCGCTTTGAATCGTTATTTAGCGCGCTTGATGAGTGGTCGTTTTTACGCCACCACTAAAAAAGGTTTGGACAGTGTTTTATCAATGGCACCACCTTTGCGTGAATTTGCAAAAAGATTAGAAGAGCATGCTAAGGGCATGGTCGTGCCGGGAACTATCTTTGAAGAGTTTGGTTTTAATTACATTGGACCAATTGATGGTCATGACCTTGACTCTTTGGTGCCGACCTTGCAAAACGTCAGACGTTTAGCCCTTGATGGTGAGGGACCACAGTTTTTGCACGTGGTCACCAAAAAAGGACAGGGCTATAAGTTGGCAGAAGCTGACCCGATTCTTTATCACGGCCCAGGCAAGTTTGATCCGGTGCAAGGAATTGCAACTGGAAGACCAAGTGCACCAAGTAAAAAAACATTCACACAAGTTTTTGGTGAGTGGGCGTGCGATATGGCTCTGGCAGACAAGCGCTTGGTAGTAGTCACACCAGCGATGCGAGAGGGATCTGGTTTGGTTGATTTTGAAGCACGCTTCCCTGATCGTTATTTTGACGTTGGAATTGCTGAGCAACATGCCGTGACGTTTGCTGGTGGCTTGGCTTGTGAGGGTATGAAGCCAGTTGTTGCGATTTACTCAACATTCTTGCAGCGTGGTTACGATCAGTTAATCCATGATGTGGCTTTGCAAGATTTGCCAGTAGTCTTTGCGATGGACCGTTCAGGTTTGGTTGGTGCTGACGGCGCTACCCATGCAGGTGCTTATGACATACCTTATTTGCGTTGCATTCCAAACATGTTATTAATAGCTCCTGCAGACGAGGCAGAATGCCGTGATTTACTCACCACCGCTTTTAAACAAAATCATCCATCGGCTGTGCGTTATCCACGCGGTGCTGGAGTGGGTGCTGTTGTCAGCAAAGAGCTTAAAGAACTACCAATGGGTAAAGCTGAAATTAGACGCAATACTTCAGGTCTTCAAGGTAAAAAGGTGGCGATTCTTGCATTTGGTACTTTGTTGTACCCAGCCTTAGAGGTTGCGAATGACTTTGATGCCACAGTTGTGAATATGCGATTCATCAAGCCATTGGACGCTGATCTTGTTTGCAAAATGGCCAAAGAGTATGACTTAATTGTCACTCTAGAAGAAGGAGCTGTGGGCGGTGGCGCCGGCAGCGCTTGCTTGGAAGCCTTGTCAACCGCAGGCATAGAAGTGGCAACTTTGGTGATTGGTTTACCTGATCGATTTGTCGATCAAGGCGACCATGCCTTGCTGATGAAAGAATGCGGCCTGGATGCGGCTGGTATCCGTAAAGCTATTGCTGATAAGCTGGGAATTACAGCGAAGCAGCAAGCTGCGTAAAATTGCAGGACAATATGACCATGAATGACATCAACACATCTTTTCTAAAAATATCCGCGATGCCGGATATTCAGTCCACTGTCGATAATCGCAACATTGTGATTGACCGTGTCGGTATACGTGGCGTACGCCACCCTATTCAAGTAAAAACTGAATCTGGTGTGCAACCAAGTGTTGCCATGATTGATTTAGATGTTTTGTTGCCAGCTGATAAAAAGGGCACTCACATGTCCCGATTTATCGCCTTATTACAAGACAGTCATGCGCCATTGAATGCCCAAGAGATGCGTTCGATGATTTGCAAGATGTTGCCTTTGCTCGAAGCTCAGGCTGGTCAGATTTCTCTCAAATACACTCACTTCATCAATAAAACTGCCCCCGTCTCTGGTGTGCAGAGTTTGCTTGATTACGATGTGACTTGGATTGCCAGTGCTAAAAATTTGAATGGCCAAGTAGAAGTAGATTTGAAATTACAGGCCGTTGTACCTGTTACAAGTTTGTGCCCATGCTCAAAAGAAATTTCTGAGTATGGTGCTCACAATCAACGTTCACATGTCACGATGAATGTGACATTGCAAAAAGACGTTGATTTAAATATTGAAGATTTGGTCAGAATCGCAGAGGCAGAAGCATCATGCGAGCTATGGGGTTTACTAAAGCGCCCTGATGAAAAGTATGTGACTGAAAGAGCTTACGACAATCCAAAGTTTGTTGAAGACTTGGTTCGTGATGTGGCTGGTCGGTTAAAGACAGATACAAGAATCAAATCATTTGTTGTTGAAGCTGAAAATTTTGAATCGATTCACAATCACAGTGCTTATGCACTGATTCAGTCAGACTAATTCTTTTAGAGTTATCACTCTAAATCATCCAGAGGCCATCTAGGCCTCACATCAAATCCCCAATGTTTGGTTGCCAGTTGGGGGTTTTTCTTTAGGCGCATGGCGCCAGCAAAAGCAATCATGGCGCCATTGTCGGTACACAAATGCATCGGTGGGTAATGAACTGAAAACCCTTCTTTAGCGCAAGACTGACCCAACGACTCTCTGAGTTGCTCGTTGGCACCAACTCCACCAGCCACCACCAAAGTTGTTAAGCCAGTTTGCTTTAAAGCATTGATTGATTTGCTGACCAAAACTTCAACGATGGCATCGACGAATCCTCTGGCGACATCCGCTTTGACTGAGTCACTTAATTGACCATCATTGGCGACGTTCAGTTTTTTAACTTGGGTCAGTACTGATGTTTTTAAGCCAGCAAATGAAAAATCTAAATCAGCAGAATGCTTCATGGGTCTAGGAAATTGATGAGTGCTTGGGTTGCCGCTTTTGGCTAGCTTTGAAACAGCCGGCCCACCCGGGTAACTCAAACCCAACATCTTCGCAGTTTTATCAAACGCTTCACCGGCAGCATCGTCAAGAGTTTCTCCAAGGATTGAATACTCGCCCACCCCAGTGACTTTCATGAGTTGCGTGTGCCCGCCCGAGACCAATAAGGCCACAAATGGAAACTGAATATTCGCATCATCGGCCAATAGGGGTGAAAGAAGGTGACCTTCGAGGTGATGAATACCCAAAACAGGCTTATTGAGGGCTAAGGCCATGCCTTTTGCCACGGATGCACCCACCAAAAGCGCCCCAGCCAAGCCTGGACCTTGGGTAAAAGCAATCGCATCGATGTCTTTTAAACTCCCAGAAGTTTCTTTAAGCACTTGATTTATAAGAGGTAATATTCTTTTGATGTGATCTCGAGAGGCTAACTCTGGCACCACGCCACCGTAATCAATGTGCATGGCGATTTGAGAGTACAGGGCTTGGCCTAATAAGCCTATCCCGGCAGGCATCCCGGCCTCCCAGGGGGTTGTATCGACAATTGCCACACCTGTTTCATCACAAGAAGTTTCTATACCAAGTACTCGCATGACTGTATTTTGCCGTGCTACAATCTCGTTTTACAGTTTTTTCTGACTTTTTTTTCAGATCCTATTTAGAGAACTACAGCATGACAACAATCCGCTTACGCGAAAACGAACCATTTGAAGTAGCACTGCGCCGTTTCAAGCGCACCATCGAGAAGAACGGTCTTTTGACTGAGTTACGCGCTCGTGAGTTCTACGAAAAGCCAACAGCTGAGCGTAAGCGCTTGAAAGCTGCAGCTGCTAAACGCCATTACAAGCGTATTCGCAGCCAGATGTTGCCTAAGAAAATGTATTAATTTTTTCTCAGGCTGGATTTCTAGCCTTGGGATAAGACAAACCCGCTGACGGTTATCCCGCAGTGGGTTTTTTCCATTTGAGGAGTAAAGATGAGCTTAAAAGACCAAATCATAGAAGATATGAAAAATGCCATGCGCGCAAAAGACACTGCTCGCTTGGGAACCATTCGTTTATTGTTGGCTGCCATAAAGCAAAAAGAAGTGGATGAACGCATTGAATTAGATGATGGCGCAGTGGTTGCCATCATTGAAAAACTGATCAAGCAACGCAAGGACTCTATTTCTCAATTTCAGGCAGCCAAGCGTGATGACTTGGTAGCAATTGAAAGTGCTGAACTGATTATTTTGCAGGCTTATATGCCAGAGCAAATGTCTGAAGCTGAAGTGGCTGCAGTGGTTGCAAAAGCGGTTGCAGAAGTTGGTGCAACTGGCCCGCAAGACATGGGCAAGGTCATGGGTCTTGTTAAATCACAATTGGCTGGTAAAGCCGACATGGGTGTTGTATCTGCTCAAGCGAAAGCCGCCTTAACAAAATAAAGAATTGCCCTAGACTACCAATATGATTCCTCAATCCTTCATTGCTGATTTATTGAATCGCATCGATATCGTCGAGGTTGTTGGACGTCATGTGACATTGAAAAAAGCGGGCGCCAACTTTCAGGGTTTGTGCCCCTTTCATAATGAAAAGTCTCCATCATTCAGCGTTTCACCAACCAAACAGTTTTATCACTGCTTCGGTTGTGGTGCTCATGGCTCTGCTATCAGCTTTCTCATGGAGCATTCAGGTCTAACGTATGTAGATGCCATTGAAGAACTGGCAAGATCTGCTGGATTGACCGTGCCACGTGAAGAGCGCAGACCACAAGACCTCGCTAAACAACAACAAGTAATTGCTCTGAGTGAAGTCATGTCACCAGCCGCCGATTGGTACAAGCAACAATTAAAACTCAACACACGAGCCATTGATTACTTAAAGGGTCGTGGCTTGAGCGGAGAAATCGCCAAGCGATTTAACTTAGGTTACGCACCAGAATCCTGGCAAGGATTGGAAGCTGTCTTCGGCGCATACTCCCAAGACTCGATCGCCAATGTTTTGGTTGAAGCCGGCTTGATTATTCAGTCTGAGGCGAAGCGCTATGACCGCTTTCGTGATCGAATCATGTTCCCGATTCGCAACCCCAAGGGGCAGGTGATTGCTTTTGGTGGTCGAATCTTGGATGCCGGAGAGCCTAAATATTTAAATTCTCCTGAGACGCCACTGTTCTCTAAAGGTAATACTTTGTATGGTTTATTTGAAGCTCGACAAGCCATTAGAGATAAGGGGTGCGTGATTGTTTGCGAGGGCTATATGGATGTGGTGGCACTCGCTCAATTAGGTTTTGCCAATGGTGTGGCCACTTTGGGTACAGCATGTACGGCCAATCATGTCAGAGCTTTGATGCGTCAAACCGATCGCATCATTTTTTCATTCGACGGCGATGCTGCAGGTCAGCGAGCTGCGAAGAGAGCGCTTGAAGCCTGTTTG
>CAXNHG010000038.1:0-6089 GCA_964202085.1 Polynucleobacter sp.
TCATGCTAGCTGACGCTTTAGCACGCGAGAAAAACGTTGAACGAGATATCGTATTCGAAGCACTTGAGATGGCCTTGGCCTCTGCAAGCAAGAAACGCTTCAATGAAGATGTGGATATTCGTGTTGCCATTGATCGCAACACTGGCGAATATGAAACTTATCGTCGTTGGTTGGTTGTGCCAGATGAAGCTGGCCTGCAAGAGCCAGACAAAGAGATTCTTTCATTTGAGGCGAAAGAACAAATTTCTGACATTGAAATTGGTGATTTCATTGAAGAGCAGGTTGAGTCTGTGGCTTTTGGCCGTATTGGCGCACAAACAGCCAAGCAAGTGATCTTGCAGCGCATTCGTGATGCTGAGCGTGAGCAGATTTTGAATGACTATTTAGAGCGTGGCGAAAACGTCATGACCGGCACTGTGAAGCGTGCTGATAAAAATGGTTTGATCATTGAGTCTGGTCGCGTGGAAGCTTTGTTGCGTCGCGATCAAATGATTCCCAAAGAAAACTTGCGCAGTGGTGATCGTGTGCGCGGTTTTATTTTGAAAGTGGATCGTGAGGCTCGTGGCCCACAGATTGAACTTTCAAGAACAGCTCCTGATTTCTTGATCAAATTATTTGAGAATGAAGTTCCTGAAATGGATCAAGGTTTATTAGAGATCAAGGGCGCTGCTCGTGATCCTGGCATCCGTGCAAAGATTGCTGTGGTTGCACACGATAAGCGCATCGACCCAATTGGTACGTGTGTGGGTGTGCGCGGTACACGCGTCACAGCAGTTCGTAATGAAGTTGCTGGCGAAGCAGTTGATATTGTTTTGTGGTCTGAAGATCCAGCGCAATTTGTGATTGGTGCCTTGGCGCCTGCTCAAGTTCAATCAATCATGGTGGACGAAGAAAAGCATGCCATGGATGTGGTTGTTGATGAAGAAAACCTGGCGATTGCCATTGGTCGCAGCGGTCAAAACGTTCGCTTAGCCAGTGAGTTAACTGGTTGGCACATCAACATCATGACTTCTGAAGAGTCTGCGCAGAAAACTGAAGAAGAATCAGAAAAAGTACGCGCCTTGTTCATGGAAAAATTAGACGTGGACCAAGAGGTTGCTGACATTTTGATTGAAGAAGGCTTCAATAGTTTGGAAGAAGTTGCCTACGTGCCTTTATCAGAAATGCTAGAAATTGATGCATTCGATGAAGATACGGTGAATGAATTGCGTACTCGCGCGCGTGACTCGTTGTTAACGATGGAGTTGGCAAAAGAAGAGCGTGTTGAAGAGGTATCGCAAGATTTACGTAGCTTAGAAGGTATGACTACGAATCTTGTTGCCAAATTGGCAGAAGGTAATGTCCATACCCGTGATGACCTAGCGGAATTGGCTGTTGATGAGCTAGTCGAAATGACTGGTATCAACGAAGAAGACGCAAAAGCTCTCATTATGAAAGCTCGTGCACACTGGTTTAACTGATTCATAAGGGGTTCGCATGGCGACCACGACCGTAGAAGATTTGGCAAAAGAACTGAAGCGCACTCCAGCAGCATTGCTGGAGCAGCTTCAGGCTGCCGGAATTAATAAAACAGCAGCGGAAGATAAGCTGACTGAAAAAGATAAAACAAAATTGCTTGAGCATTTACAGGTGGCTCATGGTTCGGATACAACTGCACGCAAAAAAATTACTCTAACCAAGCGTGAAACTACTGAGATTCGCCAAGCAGACTCTGCTGGTAAGACTCGCACAGTGCAAGTTGAGGTTCGCAAAAAGCGTGTATTAGTCAAGCGTGATGAGACTGCTAAAGATGAGCCAGCTCCAGAGATTGAAAAGCCAGCAACAGTTTCAGTGGAAGTTGCCCCTGTCGGTATTTTGGATGATGCTGAGTTAGCGAAACGAGAAGCTGAAGCCAAACGCCAGGCGGAATTATTGGCTCGTCAAGAAGCTGACATGCAAGCCGAGATTGATCGAAAAGCTCGCGAAGACTCAGAAAAAGTTGAGGCAAAAACAAAAGCAGCCAAGGCCAGCAAAAAAGATAAAACAAGTCCTGCGGAAGCCCAAGCTAAAGCTGAATCTGAAGAAAAAGAAAAGGTAGTAGCAACTGCAGCCGCCAAAGTTCGTGATGATGAATTGGAAAACATTCGCGTGCGTCGCGCCAAGGCTGAAGCTGAAGCCTTAGCAATCCGAGACATGATGAATGCTCCTGCCAGAGTTCTTAAGGCGGCCAAACCACCTGAAGAAGAAAAGAAGGGCACGCTTCATAAGCCAGTTAAGGCTGAGGGTGCCGATGAAAAGAAAAAAGACAAAGCCAAACCAGGCACCAAAACCATTAAATCAACTGAGTCATCTTCGACTTGGCAAGAAGACGGCAAAAAGCGTGCAGGTGGATTGAAAACTCGTGGAGACACATCCGGTGGATCAGGCAACTGGCGCACGGGTGGTGGTAGGAGAAAAAATCAACAGCAAGCCTCCGATGCGCCGACTAATTTTGTTGAGCCAACTGAGCCGGTGGTGAGGGATGTTCATATTCCAGAAACAATCACGGTTGCTGAATTGGCTCACAAGATGTCAGTGAAGGCTGCAGAAGTGATCAAATTGCTGATGGGCATGGGTCAGATGGTTACCATCAATCAAGTCTTGGATCAAGACACTGCAATGATCATCGTTGAAGAGATGGGTCATAAAGCTTTTACTGCCAGATTAGATGAGCCAGATACTGATCTATCAACAGAAGCACATGATGCTGAATTGATCACAAGACCACCAGTGGTGACTGTGATGGGGCACGTTGACCACGGTAAAACATCTTTGTTGGATTGCATCCGCCGCGCTAAGGTTGCATCAGGTGAGGCAGGTGGTATTACACAGCATATTGGCGCTTATCACGTAGAAACCCCGCGTGGCATGATCACATTCTTGGACACACCGGGTCACGAAGCCTTTACCGCGATGCGTGCACGCGGTGCCCAAGCAACTGATATTGTAATTTTGGTAGTGGCTGCCGATGACGGTGTGATGCCACAAACCAAAGAAGCGATTGCTCATGCTAAAGCAGCGGGTGTTCCATTGGTGGTTGCAATCAATAAAATTGATAAACCAGATGCTAATCCCGATCGCGTAAAGCAAGAATTGGTTACTGAAGGTGTTGTTCCTGAAGAGTACGGTGGTGATTCACCATTCATACATGTGTCTGCTAAGGCTGGCACGGGTATCGATGAACTTTTAGAAAACGTTTTATTGCAAGCCGAAGTTCTTGAGCTACAAGCTCCAAAAGAAGCTGCAGCTAAAGGTCTTGTGATTGAGGCTCGTCTTGATAAAGGTAAGGGACCGGTTGCAACTATTTTGATTCAATCAGGCACTTTGCGTCGTGGCGACATGATCTTGGCGGGCTCATCTTTTGGCCGTGTTCGCGCCATGTTGGATGAAAACGGCAAGCCTTGCAATGAGGCCGGCCCATCAATCCCTGTCGAGATTCAAGGTTTATCAGAAGTTCCGGCAGCGGGCGAAGAAGTTATCGCAGTTTCTGACGAACGCAAAGCGCGTGAAATTGCTTTGTTCCGCCAAGGCAAGTTCCGCGATGTGAAGCTAGCGAGACAGCAAGCCGTAAAACTTGAAAGTATGTTTGAAAACATGGGTGAAGGCAGTGTTGAGTCTAAGAATTTGCCAATCATCATTAAGGCGGATGTTCAGGGCTCTCAAGAAGCTTTGTCACAGTCATTGCAAAAGCTTTCAACAGCTGAAGTGAAGGTTGTCATTGTTCATGCAGCTGTTGGTGGCATCACTGAAACTGACATTAACTTGGCCGTGGCTTCCAAAGCTGTGGTGATTGGATTTAATTCTCGTGCTGATGCATTGGCCCGTAAGTTGGCGGAATCCAATGGCGTTGACATTCGTTACTACAACATCATTTACGATGCTGTTGATGAAGTAAAAGCTGCCATGAGCGGTATGTTGACCCCAGAGAAGAGAGAAGAAATCACTGGCTTGGTTGAAATTCGTCAGGTGATCCAAGTATCTAAAGTCGGATCTGTTGCAGGTTGTATGGTCCTTGAGGGTATTGTTAAGCGATCATCACGCGCACGCTTATTGCGTAACAACGTAGTGGTTTGGGCTGGCGAATTGGATTCATTAAAGCGTTTCAAAGATGATGTCAAAGAGGTGAAGGGTGGTTTTGAGTGTGGTTTATCACTTAAGAATTACAACGATATCCAAGAGGGCGATCAACTAGAAATATTTGAAGTTACAGAAGTGGCAAGAACGCTTTAATAGCTTTAAATAAAGAACATGCCTGTAAAAAATCATCGCAATCAACGAGTAGCCGACCAAATCCAAAGGGATTTGGCCGAGCTCATTCCGCGCGAGATTCGTGACACCAAAGTTGGGTTAATCACCTTGCAGGCGGTCGAGCTAACCACCGACATGGCGCACGCAAAAATATTTTTCACCGTGCTTGGCGCTGAACCAGAACAAGCTTTGGCTGCTTTACGAGAAAAAGCCGGTTATTTACATTCATTGCTGTTTAAACGTTTACATATTCATACAGTCCCAACCTTGCATTTTCACCATGATGAATCTGTGGCGCGTGGTGTTGAGATGTCGCGTTTAATCGATCAAGCGCTGCGCGACGATAAGGCTTAATCATGCCCCAAGGTATTCACGGGGTGGTTCTTCTGGATAAGCCAGAAGGAATCAGCTCACAAACCGCAGTCACGCTTGTCAAGCGCGCATTTGATGCGGATAAAGCCGGACATACGGGCACATTAGATCCTATGGCAACTGGTTTATTGCCAGTGTGCTTGGGTGAGGCAACAAAATACTCGCAAGATTTATTGGATGCAGATAAAACTTATTTAGCAACCATCAAATTTGGCGAAAAAACCACTACAGGTGATGTAGAGGGTGAAGTGATTGAAGTCAAAGATGCAAATTTTGATGTAACGGATTTATATCTTTTGCAAGAAAAATTGGCTGAAGTAGCGTTGAAGTTCACGGGTCAAATTGCACAGATTCCTCCGATGTATTCAGCCTTAAAGCGCGATGGTAAGCCCTTGTATGAATATGCGCGCGCAGGCGAGACTTTGGAGCGAGAAGCAAGAACTGTCACAATTCATTCTTTAAAATGGATTCATATTGAATGGCCTGTGGCTCAGTTAGAAGTTTCATGCAGCAAAGGAACGTATGTCAGAACCTTGGCTGAGGATATTGGTGATTATTTAGGATCTGGCGCTCATTTAATTGGCTTGCGTCGGGAAAAGGTGGGCCATTTGAGTTTGGGGCATGGCGTGACTTTGGAAACTATTAAAAATAATCACCAAGAAAAAAATATCAAGCCTGAGTATTTGCTGCCAGTAGATGCTCTTGTCCAAGACCTCAATTCATTGGGACTTACAAATGAAGAGGCAGATCGCTTGCGTCTTGGGCAAAGAGTCCCAGTCAATAAAGCGGGAAGTAATGAAGAGTTAATGAGGATTTATCGCGGCACGATTGAATCTTGTAATTTTTTGGGTACTGCAGACTGGCGCAAGGGTGTATTGCACCCACGTCGTTTGATTGCCCAAGCAGCAGCAGTAACGAATTTAACCAATTGAAAAAAGTGAAAGCAGAACCATGAGTAATATTCGCGCCTTAAGAAACATCGCCATCATTGCCCACGTTGACCACGGTAAAACAACCTTGGTGGATCAACTACTTCGCCAATCAGGCACATTCCGTGAGAACCAAGCACTGACAGAGCGTGTGATGGACTCGAATGATATTGAAAAAGAACGTGGTATCACGATCTTGTCAAAGAACTGTGCAGTTGAGTATGAAGGCACACATATCAACATCGTTGATACCCCAGGACACGCGGACTTCGGTGGAGAAGTGGAGCGTGTTCTCTCTATGGTTGACGGTGTATTGTTATTGGTGGATGCTGTTGAAGGTCCTATGCCTCAAACACGCTTTGTGACAAAAAAAGCCCTAGCGCTTGGTTTGAAGCCGATTGTTGTAGTGAACAAAGTAGACCGTCCAGGTGCACGTATTGATTATGTTGTTAATGCAACATTTGAACTGTTTGATAAATTAGGTGCAACCGAAGAGCAATTGGATTTCCCAGTTATTTACGC
>CAXNHG010000039.1:0-6031 GCA_964202085.1 Polynucleobacter sp.
CGTTTGGCCAAAACCGCTGCCAAAACACCTGTGCCTGTACCAATATCAAATGCCAATGATTGTTTGGTGATGGAAGCTGGGAAAGGCGCTTTTTCTAGTAAGCCAATGTATTCAGAGCGAACTGGTGCAAAGACCCCGTAATGAGGATGGATGCGACCATCACCTAAATCTTTGAGGGCATCAAGTGCCATACCATTCTTGCGCCACTCTAAAGAACCAATGAAGCCCAGTAAATCTCTTAGAGACATGACGTAGGGCTCTGTGACAGCACCGTACACGGCCAAACAAGCCTGGCTCACATCAGGAGCTCTTCTGAGAGGAATGGTGTGATCTGGGTTCACCTGTATCAACAGCATGCCCAGCGTGCGACTTCTTTGTGATTGAGTTAGACGATGCTTGTGAAAGATTTCTGACATGGGTACGGCCAGTGGAATAATGCCTTCTTGCTTGCCCTTTGAAGACTTTTGACTGCGAATGCTTTTCTTAGAGGGCTTGTCTGCGCGGCGAGACATCGCTTGCAGTAATTGTTTGGCGTTTTGAAAGTCGCCCCGCCAAATGATGCCAGTCCCTTCGCAAGCAACACGGTATGCCTCATCAGCGGTGAGGGTATCGTCCGCAATGATCAGTTTTTTAGGTGGTGGTAAACCTTTTTCTGAGCGCCAACGACATGAATGGGTTGTTTCACCTTCATCCCAGCTAATCGGCGGGTGAGCGGTTTCGTGAGAAAGATTTTTATACATGATGGTGTCCCATCAATATTTGCTTGGCTAAGATATCAATTCCTTTGGCAGTTAAGTCTGCGGTGTTATAGCTTGTGGCTGTTTCGTAATTCACATAATTGGAATTTTGTGAGCGACGGTAGAGGGCATCATAGTGCTGTTCAAGTAACTCGGTGACCAATGTGGCCCATTGACCATCTTCGGCCATTACTTTCCATCGACTTAAGGTCTCATTACTGTGCAGATCTTTCAGGTAATCGATGGTGCTGATTAAATGTTGGGGATCTTGAACAAAGTAATCGTAATCTGAAATCAAAAACTCAACCCTGGCTTCAATGCTGGCTTCGATTTTGATGCAAGGACTTTTTCGGATGGTTTCTAATAAAACGTCTGGTACGTGTAGGCTGCCAATTTTTCGGCTCTCCGCTTCAACAAAAACAAGCTTGCTTGTATCCAACTTTTCCAAAGCTTGAATGAGTTTTGTCTCAAACATTTTTTGACTCGGCTGTGGAATATTTGGAATATTGCCAAGAATCGAGCCTTTATGAATCGCCAACTGCTCTAAATCTAAAACTTGCGCACCCAATTGATTGATTTTTTCTAGAACACGACTTTTGGCACTACCAGTTTGGCCGGTGATCACCATGTAGTTGAATTGTTGAGGCAAGGTATTGAGTTTGGTGACAACTTCTTTGCGGTAGGACTTGTATCCGCCATCTAATATTTGAGCATTCCAACCAATTTGCCGTAGGATGTGCGTCATTGAACCACTGCGCTTGCCACCACGCCAACAGTAAATCAAAGGATTCCAGTTTTTGGGCTTATCTTTGAATTCAGCTTCAATATAAGAAGCAATTTTTTTTGCAATCAATGCTGCGCCAACTTTCTTAGCGTCAAATGGTGATGCTTGTTTATACATGGTTCCAACGATGACGCGCTCCTCATCAGATAACACGGGGCAGTTGATCGCGCCAGGGATGTGATCATCTGCATATTCCGCAGGCGTACGCACATCGATGATTTCATCGAAGCTAGAACGCTCAAGGATGTCGGCGGTAATGGAGGATTTCATGGTTTGCAAGGCACATAAGACAATTGAATGGACTCAATTTTCCCATGGTATTGACCAACATTCTTAAATTATTGATTTATTTACAAAACAAATAGTCTGATGCCGGCAAACAAAAGGCATAGACCGATGATTTGCATGATGGACCAGCGCCTTATGAACAAGAGGTAAAGCGAGACCAGGGTGATGCCAATTGAAAGTAATTCAGGATTTTGCGTAATGCCCTTGGGCCAATAAACATGAATCATGAAGAAGCTGCCCAAATGAAGAATCATTCCAACAACTGCTGCTGTGATGAATTTCAAGATTCGATTGAGCTTGTCATATTGTTTGCTCATCTCTACAAGAGGCGCGCCCAACAGAATGAACATGAACGATGGCAAGAATGTGAACCATGTGGCAACAATGGCCCCCAGTGCGCCTGCCCAAAAAAGATGCTCAACACCGAGTAACTCTTGTTTAAACGAGCCCAAGAATCCTACGAATGCAACAATCATGATCAACGGGCCGGGTGTTACTTCACCTAAGGCTAAGCCATCAAGAATTTGTGTTGATGTGAGCCATTGAAATTGTTCAACACTTGCTTGATAAACATAGGGCAATACTGCATAAGCCCCACCAAAGGTTAAGAAGGCTGCCTTGGTGAAGAACCATGACATTTGACTGTAGGTATTGCCCCAACCAAAGATGCTAATCAGTAATACAAAAGGTATTAACCAAAGAAGTAATCCGGATAAACCAATTTTAAAAAAGTGTTGAGTGCTTAACTTGGTTTGGTTTGTTGCTTCAACTTTAACTTCAACTTCGACTGTCTTATTTGGTTTTACTTTGTAATGGATTAAGCCAGCTATGCCTGCACCCAGTATCACCAATGGAAAAGGAAGATTTAACACAAGTAAAGCCATAAAAGTAATTAAACAAACAGCCGTTAAAGAAACAGTCGCGAGTGTTTTCTTGCCCATCTTGTAGGCAGCAAAAAAGATGATCGCGATCACCGCGGGTTTGACGGTATCAAATACAGTGATGAGCCATCTTTGTTCACCAAAAATCAGGTAGACCCAAGATAGCCCAATGAATAAAAGCAAGGAGGGCAGAATAAATAAAACACCAGCCACGATGCCACCCCAGGTTCGGTGCATGAGCCAACCCAAATAAGTGGCTAATTGCTGAGCCTCGGGCCCAGGTAAAAGCATGCAGTAGTTCAAGGCATGAAGAAAGTTTTCTTCAGAAATCCATTTCTTTCTTTCAACCAATTCTTGATGCATGGTGGCAATTTGACCGGCCGGACCACCAAAGCTGATGAAGCCAAGTTTGAGCCAAAACCAAAAGGCTTCACTGAGGTTTGGAGTGGTAATAACTTGATTAATTAATGACTGATCAGACGTTGATCGAGATGAGCTCATGTTCAATTAACTGGCTATTAAGAGGGTGCTTAATTCTGATGGGTGGTGAATGATGTGATCGGCGCCCCATTCGCTAAAGTGCTCATCACATCCGCAATACCCATAGGCAGCAGCTACCGTAGTCATGCCAGCAGCTTTACCAGCCACAATGTCTCTGAGGTCATCGCCCACATAAATGCAATTAAGTGGGTTCACCGAACAAATTTCAGCAGCTTTCAGGATGGGCGCAGGATGGGGTTTTGCAAATGGCGTTGTATCGCCACCAATGATGGCTTGACTTCGCATTGCCAAGTTCATCAAGTTCAATAGTGAATGAGTCAAACGCTCAGACTTATTGGTCACAATTCCCCAGGCGATGGAGTGAGTCTCAAGAGCCTCCAATATTTCTGAAATTCCATCAAACAGTTTGGTGTGAACGCAAATATTTTTTTCGTAGTTGACTAAAAACTCAAGACGAAGTTCTTCAAACTCTGGATGAGTCTTATCATACCCAAACGCACCAAAAATCAAGCCTCGGGCCCCTGCAGATGCGCGCGGACGGAGAACTTCATATGGCAGTGATTTTAGATTTCTTTTGATGCGCAGAAGATTGGCTGCGGCCACCAAGTCGGGCGCAGTATCAGCCAAAGTACCATCTAAATCAAAAAAGACTCCTTCGTATAGAGGAGTCTTCTTTGCTGTTGATGAAGATTTTAAATTCGTCATTAGATATTTTTAGAGCTTGCGATCATGTAGTTAACATCGGTATCGCGACCCAGTGAATAAACTTCTGTGAATGGGTTGTAGGTCATACCCATCAGCTCATTCATTTGTAAATCAGCTTGACGAATAAATTGACTCAACTCGGAAGGCTTGATAAATTTTTTGTAATCGTGGGTACCTTTGGGCAGCAGGCGAAGTACATATTCAGCACCGATGATGGCAAATAAATAAGATTTAGGGTTTCGATTCAGGGTGCTGAAAAAAACATGTCCACCTGGTTTTACCAAGGTTGAACAAGCTTGAATAATGCTCATTGGATCTGGCACGTGCTCAAGCATTTCCATGCATGTGACCACATCATATTGACCAGCTTCTCTTTGGGCTAAATCTTCTGCACTGATTAATTCATAGTCAACCGCCACCGAGGTTTCTAGACTATGCAGTTCAGCGACTTGCAAAGCTTTTTTAGAAAGATCAATACCCTTGGTTTTCGCCCCCATTTTGGCCATTGATTCAGCCAAAATTCCCCCGCCGCAACCAACATCTAGGACTCGCTTACCTTCTAAGCCAACGTGCTGATTGATCCAATCCAAGCGAAGTGGGTTGATCGCATGCAAGGGCTTGAATTCGCTCGTAGGATCCCACCAGCGGTGAGCTAAAGCGCTGAATTTATCTAATTCGGTTTGATCTACATTCATGGCTCTATTCTAATCAAGGAAGCAAAAGCGTGTTCAAGCTTATAAAACAGAATTTTTGGACGTAAAAAAACCCGGAAGAACCGGGTTTTAAATCATTGAATAAGAAATTCAATTACTGAGCACGTGTACCAATCGCTTCGATTTGAACGCGACGGTTCATGGCGCGACCTTCATTTGTCTTATTGTCAGCAACTGGCTGTGACTCGCCTTTTCCTTCAATGTAGATACGTCTCGCTTCAATACCTTGATTAACTAAATGTTTTTTAACTGCCTCAGCGCGACGAATAGATAATTTTTGGTTATAAGCCTCTGTACCAATTGAATCCGTGTGACCAACAGCTACGATCACTTCAAGAGTCAAGCTTTTTACTTTGCCAGCCAAGCTGTCCAAGCTTACTATAGCAGCAGGCTTTAGTGCTGATTTATCAAAATCGAACAATGCGTCAGCGTTCAAAGTAACTTTTGCACCAGCTGGTTTTGGGGCTGCCGGAGCTGCCGCAGCGATGGCACCGTCACAACCAGGGGCAGCAGTAGCTGGAGTCCAGTTGGCATTGCGCCAGCAAAGTTCATTTGTACCGTTTTTCCAAACGATACCTGTGCTGTTTACCCAGTTATCAACTGATTTTTGAGCAAAAGCACTAGAACTGATAGCGATAACAGCGACAGCGAGAAGTTGTAGTAGTTTTTTCATTTTTATTCCTCAATTTATCTGTGTGGAGGCTCATCCATATTGGATACCCCTTATTTTAGCACTATAAATCGCATAAATAAGATTCTGTGAGTGATAAAATCCCCTGATGGAAATTACACAAAATAACGCTGCTAAAGAGACGCTCCCAATATCCCTAGAAGACGAGATGCGTCGATCCTATTTGGACTACGCAATGAGCGTCATTGTGGGTCGAGCTTTACCTGATGTGAGGGATGGATTAAAGCCTGTTCACCGTCGTGTTTTGTTCGCGATGCATGAGTTAAATAACGACTGGAACAGGGCTTATAAGAAATCTGCCCGTATTGTCGGTGACGTGATCGGTAAGTACCACCCCCATGGCGACTCAGCTGTTTACGACACCATCGTTCGTATGGCGCAGAATTTCTCTTTGCGCTACATGCTGGTGGATGGTCAGGGTAACTTCGGCTCGGTGGATGGCGATAACGCTGCGGCGATGCGTTATACGGAAATTCGTTTGGCGAAGATAGCCCATCAGCTATTAGACGATTTAGATAAAGAAACAGTTGATTTCGGACCGAACTATGACGGTAGTGAAAAAGAGCCATTAATTCTTCCGGCAAAAATACCTAATTTGTTGATCAATGGATCTTCAGGTATTGCTGTAGGTATGGCCACTAACATTCCTCCACATAACTTGGATGAAGTTGTTTCTGCTTGTTTGTATTTGCTCAATCATCCAGAGTGCACGATTGATGATTTTATGGAAA
>CAXNHG010000040.1:0-6013 GCA_964202085.1 Polynucleobacter sp.
ATGCATTGAAAACTACTGTTGGTACAGCATTGCAAGGTTTCGAGCAATTCCAAGCTGCTGCTAAAGAAGCTGCTGCTACTGCTGAAGCAAATGCAGAGCAAGCTGTTGAAGCAATTCAAGGTTTTGCTAAGCCTGCAACACGTGCATCAGCTGTTAAGAAGCCGGTTGCTCGTCGCACACGTAAGTAATTAGCGAATCAACCAGTTCGTAAGGACTGGTTGATGCTCTAACATGAGCAAAGTAAAAAACCCGCATGGTGAATGCGGGTTTTTTTTATGATCAACGTTCTTACAAATGCATTGCTAATGAAAAGTAAAAAAAATTCGCAAAAGCATTCAAGCGGTGACTTATTCATCATCATCAGCCATATCAGTCAACTTGGACGGTAATGATTTATTGGGTTTAACACCAAGTTTTTTAACATTCTCAGCTGTGCGTATCAAATTACCACGCCCAGTTTTTAGCTTGCCAACAGCATCTGTGTAACTGATTTGGGCTTGCTCCAGGCGTAGCCCAACTTTATCTAAATCTTCAACGAATCCAACAAACTTGTCATAAAGAGAGGCGCATTGACGGGCAATTTCTTGAGCATTGCGATTCTGGTGTTCCTGGCGCCACAGGTGGGCAACCGTTCTAACGGTTGCCAATAAAGTGCTTGGGCAAACAATCACAATGTTCTTTTTTAGAGCTTCTTGATAAATGTCGGGCGCATGGCGCATGGCAGCCAAGAAGGCCGGCTCAATCGGAATGAACATTAAGACAAAATCAATCGAGCCCACACCGTAAAGGTCTTGGTAGTTTTTTGCCGATAGACCTTGAATATGTTGTTTCATAGATAAAACGTGACTGTTCAGTTCAGCTGTTTTAATTGCTTCATCATCCGCCTGAATGTAACGAGTGTAAGCCGTGATAGAAACCTTGCTATCAATCACCAAGTGCTTAGACTCAGGCAAGCGAATCACCACGTCTGGTTGAAGCCTTGATCCATCGCTGATGGTTTGTGTATCTTGAACAAGATATTCTTCACCCTTGCGCAATCCTGAGTTTTCTAAAATGGTTTCTAGAACCAATTCACCCCAATCACCTTGGGTTTTAGATTCACCTTTAAGGGCGTTCGTCAGCGCACGAGTTTCATCGGTCATGCGCAGGTTAAGACCCGCAAGTTTTTCAACTTCTTGCTTTAAGGCAAAGCGTTCACGCGCTTCAGATTGATAGGTTTCATCCACCTGTTTACGAAAGTCGGTGAGCTTTTCTTGAAGTGGTTTTAAAAGAATATCGAGGTTTTGCTGGTTTTGTTCAGCAAAGCGCTTAGATTTTTCTTCCAGAATTTCATTGGCAAGATTTTTAAACTGATCAGAAAGAACTGTCTTTGCTTCTTGAGCTGTTTGTTGAAGAGTGGCTAGTTTGTCAGCACTTTGACGACGTTCAGCGGCTAGTTCAGTTTCTGCTCTGACCCTCGCTTGGCTTTGTTGCCAGGCGTAGTAAAGACTGATGAGCGCAATAAGGCAAAAAAGAGCGAGTAAAAGAAAAGCGATTGTTGTGTCCATATCGCTATGCTAAACCAATGCTAGCTCTTCATGAGAGCTAGTCTTTAAATAATTACGTATGAAGCTTATGACTTAGGCTTTAAGCAGCTGTTGCAATTCACCGCTTTGGTACATTTCAGTCATGATGTCAGAGCCTCCGACGAACTCGCCATTGACATACAGTTGGGGAATGGTTGGCCAGTTGGCGTAGGTTTTGATGCCTTCGCGAATGTCTTGATCTTCTAAGACATTAACAGTGTGTGGCTTGTCCACACCGCAGGCTTGCAAAATTTGGATGGCTTTTCCTGAGAAGCCGCATTGTGGAAATTGAGCATTGCCCTTCATAAATAAAACAACTGGGTTACTTTCAACGATTTCTTTGATTTGTACTTGAGAGTTCATAATGCTTCCTTATGGTGATGTCTTATTTTAGCCAAGCTTAACAGAGACTGCTCGATTAGCGGATGCTGCCCGCAAAATACCCGCAAGATCTTGGTGGGCTTTGATATTTGTGTAGTTTTGCTCTTCCAATAGCTGACAAACTTCTTTGGATTGATCAAAGCCATGTTCGACCAAGATCAACCCACCGGTATTTAAAAAAGCAACAGCTTCTTTAAAAATAGCTCGGTATGACATCAAGCCATCATGCTGATCGGTGAGTGCGGATGATGGTTCAAAGCGCAAATCGCCCTGGCTTAAATGAATGTCATCATGACGAATGTAGGGCGGATTGCTCACAATCACATCAAAAATACATTCTTCAGTTAGTGCAGATGTGGCTAGACCATCAAACCAATTAGATTGAAGGAGCTTCACTGAGTTCAAATTCAAAAGGCTGGCGTTTTCTTGGGCAATCTTGAGTGCTTCAGCACTGACATCAACACAAGTGATTCGTGCGTGGGGAAGGTTCTTGGCCAAGGCCAAGCCAATCGCACCACTGCCTGTGCCTAAATCTAAAATTCTTGGCACCTTCTTGCCAGATGCTTTAACAAAATCAATCGCCAACTCAACCAAGAGTTCGGTTTCAGGTCGCGGGATTAAAACACCAGGAGCTACTTTGAGTTCAATATTGAAAAACTCTTTTTTACCAATCAGGTAAGCAACAGGATGACCTTTGGCGCGTTGTTTTTCTAGCGCTATCCATTCTTCTAGCAAGGGTTGAGGTAATTCATCGGTATCGCGACTGATCAAGGCAGACTTTGACCAATTTAAATGCTTATCTATCAGATGAGTCAACAAAACTTTGGCATCCACTTTGTCTAAAATGCTTTTTTTAAGAAGTTGTTGAATGGTTGACACTAAAAAGATTGATCAATGCTGATGATTTAAATATCGCCCAAACTGGCCAACAGCTCAGCTTGGTGTTCTGCAGACAATACGTTCAATAGATCTTGAATGTCACCGTCCATCATGGCATCAATCTTGTATAGAGTGAGGTTGATGCGATGGTCGGTGATACGCCCTTGGGGAAAGTTATAGGTGCGGATACGATCACTGCGATCACCGGAACCTACCAAGCTCTTGCGAGTTTCAGACTCTTTATTGTGGGCGGCACGACGCTTCGCATCCATGATTCTTGAAATTAGCACTTTCATGGCTTGATCTTTATTGCGGTGTTGACTGCGATCGTCTTGGCACTCCACCACAGTACCAGTTGGGATATGGGTGATGCGCACCGCAGAGTCTGTTTTGTTGATATGTTGACCACCTGCACCAGAGGCTCTGAATGTGTCAATGCGTAAATCAGCGGGATTGATTTCAATATCACTGATTTCATCAGCTTCAGGCATCACGGCCACTGTACAGGCTGATGTGTGTATGCGCCCCTGAGTTTCTGTTTGAGGCACTCGTTGAACGCGATGACCACCTGATTCAAATTTGAGTTTTGAAAAAGCGCTTTGTCCAATAATGCGCAAAATAACTTCTTTGTAACCTCCCAAGTCTGATTCCGAAGCGCTCACTACTTCTACTTGCCAACGTTGTCTTTCGGCAAAGCGTGTGTACATTCTAAATAAGTCAGAAGCAAATAAAGCGCTTTCATCCCCGCCTGTTCCTGCACGTATTTCCAAAAAGATATTTTTGTCATCATTAGGATCTTTGGGTAATAGCAGGCGCTGTAAGTCAGCTTGCATATTTTCCATGCGTTCTTTGGCAGATTTGAGCTCTTCCTCTGCAAAGTCTTTCATTTCAGGATCTGCTTGCATGGCTAAAGCGGCTTGCTCATCAGCTTCTGCTTGGAGGAATAGCTGAAATTGTTCGACAACAGGGGATATCTCCGCATGCTCGCGATTGAGTTTGCGGTACTGATCCATGTCCTTGGTGATTTCTTCCTGGACTAGCAATGAATTGAGTTCTGCGAGCCTGGCATCTAATTGCTCAAGCTTCGCTTTCATACTTGGTTTCATCTATTGACTGGAGTTGTTTGACCGAAATAAACCCGGCAAGATTTTCATGAGCGCGTCACGCTCTTCGCCCTGCGCATGTTGCAAAGCGTGTAAAGAGCCGTGTAAAAACTTATTGGTGAGGCCTTGGGCTAAAAGATCCAATACGACTTGTGGGTCTTCACCTTTGGCGAGTAGCTTGCGGGCACGATCAAGCTCGATTGAGCTCAAGTCTTCGCCGCGTTGGCGCAAGTCTTGAATCAAGGGCACGGTGCCTCTGGTTTCTAACCAGTGCATGAAATGCGATACGCGGGTTTCAATGATTGCTTCAGCTTGACCGACTGCTGCTTGACGAGAATCTGAACCAGCTTGAACAATGCCACTCAAGTCATCAACCGTGTAGAGATACACATCGTTTAATTTGCCTACTGCAGATTCAATGTCACGAGGCACCGCTAAGTCGACCATCACAACGGGGCGATGTCGACGTTGCTTGACAGCACCTTCAACCATGCCTAAACCAATGATCGGTAGAGTGCTGGCCGTGCATGAAACAACAATGTCAAAGTCGTGCAAGCGTGTGGGCAAATCAGAGAGGCGCAAAGATTCGGTTGCAAGCCCCTGTTCTGATAATTGATCAGCCAGTTCTTGGCCACGCTCTAAGGTACGATTGGCCACGGCCATTAGTTTTGGTTTGCGCGCTGCAAAATGAGTGGCGCACAAATTAATCATTTCACCAGCGCCGATGAATAAAACTTTTTGATCAGAAACGCTTTCAAAAATTCTTTCAGACAAGCGGACTGCGGCGGCTGCCATTGAAATGGAGTGGGCCCCAATTTCAGTGGTGCCACGAACTTCTTTGGCCACCTGAAAAGTTTTTTGAAAAAGTTGATTGAGGTAAGTACCTAAGGAGCCGGCTTCATCGGCAAAGCGCACCGCATCTTTTAACTGACCCAGAATTTGTGTTTCCCCAACCACCATTGAATCTAAACCGCAGGCCACTCTGAAGGCGTGACGCACAGCAAGAGATTGCGGTAAGACATAAACGTGAGGCATTAAAGCTTGGTGATCGATGCCTCGAGATTTGGCCAGCCAGTCAATCGCACCTTTCTTTAATAAAGATGATTGCTGATCAGCGTGTTTGTCATTAGCGACACAATACAATTCTGTTCTGTTGCAAGTGGATAAGATCGTTGCTTCTGGCAAATCTGTTTCAGATACACTGGCCAAGTGATCTTTTAGATGATGCAAGGCAGGTTGAATCATCTCAGGTGTGAATGCCACCTGTTCACGCACCTGGATCGGTGCGGTGTGATGATTAATGCCCAATGTCAAAATCTGCATAATGAAATTATAAGTTTTTCATGGAGTTAGGATGAGTTTTCTAGCATTTTTAGTGTTTGGTGGACTGGTTGGTTGGGTCAGCGCCTACTTTCATCCTAAAAAACTGAGCAAAAACACCCCCTTTTTTAAGCGATATGGTTGGCCAATCCTGATAGGGGTGACCTCATCAGTGCTTGCATCAGTATTGGGTCAAAGTTTGAAATTTTTTCAATCTGGGCAAGTTTTAGAGTGGTTGTCCGCAATGGTTTCTGCGATTTTCTGCGTTTTTTTGTTCAAATTAGGCCAAAAATGAGCAAAAAACGTTAAAAAATAGCCAAAAGTAAAAAACATCAAATTTTCTTAATTTTGCTTAATTTCGGCAAGTAAAAGTAAAAAGGGCTCAGATTTGAGCCCTTTTTTTGTGGAAATTGTCTTTTCAGACCTCAGTTTAAGCTTGATCAAACCTCAATCAAACATTGAAGAGGAAGTTCAGCACGTCACCATCTTTGACAACATACTCTTTACCTTCGGCGCGCATCTTGCCAGCCTCTTTTGCGCCGGTTTCACCCTTAAGGGCGATGAAATCCTCAAAAGCAATGGTTTGCGCACGAATAAAGCCACGTTCAAAGTCGGTATGAATCACGCCCGCTGCTTGAGGGGCTGTGTCACCAATCCGAATCGTCCAAGCACGAACTTCCTTAACACCGGCTGTGAAGTAGGTCTGCAGGCCAAGCAAGCCAAAGCCGGCTCTGATCACGCGATCAAGGCCTGGCTCATCCATGC
>CAXNHG010000041.1:0-5895 GCA_964202085.1 Polynucleobacter sp.
AAGATTGTTTCTGACAAAGATAAAGAGATCATGACCGTTTAAGCAATGCTTAAATAACCTAATATGGTCAAAAAAGCCAACCCCTCTCACATTAGCACAACTTTGGCTGTGCCTGATGTGGCGAGCATTCCTAAGCACCTTGCCATCATCATGGATGGCAATGGTCGATGGGCGACAACGCGTTTTTTACCAAGAGTTGCAGGGCACTCACAAGGACTCAACACTGTTAGGGAAATCGTCAAAGAATGTGGCGATCTGGGTGTTGAGTATTTGACTCTGTTTGCTTTTAGCTCAGAAAATTGGCGCAGGCCTGCCGAAGAAGTTGGTTTTCTAATGAAGTTGTTCTTAACTGCATTAGAAAAAGAAGTTTCTCGTCTTGATAAGAACAATGTGCGCTTAAGAGTGGTAGGTGATCTCACCAGGTTTGATCAACAGATTCAAAATCAAGTTGCCCAAGCAAAAGAAAAAACTGTTCACAACACTGGCCTTAATCTCACCATCGCTGCCAACTATGGCGGTCGTTGGGACATGTTGCAAGCGGTGTCAGCCTGTCTAAAGGCAAATCCAACCATCACTCCTGAAGGCGTGACGGAAGCTTTGTTAACCCCTCACTTATCAATGTCTTATGCACCTGAACCTGATCTGTTTATCAGAACGGGTGGTGAACAAAGAATTAGTAACTTTTTACTCTGGCAGCTAGCTTATACAGAGCTTTATTTCACAGACTTGCTGTGGCCTGATTTTGATGCTAAAGCCCTACAAGCATCCTTTGCTTGGTACCGAGAGCGTGAGCGACGTTTTGGTCGCACCAGCGCTCAAGTAATTGACGCGGAAAAATAGATCAGCATGCTAAAAACCAGAGTCATCACTGCGATTGCCCTTTTAGGTATTTTCTTACCGGTGCTCTGGTTTGCACCATTGATGTATTTAGGAGCTTTGATTGCAATCGTGATTACTTTGGCCGCATGGGAGTGGTGGAGATTGCTGTTCCCAGATAATCAACGCAGAGCGTTTTCATACGCAGGTTTATGTCTACTTAATTTGGTGGCTTGGTTGATGTATGCAGATATTGAAGCCGTCAAAGTTCTTTTGTGGTTAACCTTGGGTTTTTGGTTACTGGTGGTGCCATTCATCATGAAGCAATCTCTGCAGTTATCACTTCAATCATGGCGCTGGCCTTTGGCAGCCATTGGCTTATTCATCCTACCAGCCTGTTGGTTTGCTTTGATGCATTTGCGCGCTGTGAGCATGGCGCTATTTTTATCCGTGCTTATATTGGTGTGGGCTGCTGATATTGGCGCATATTTTGCTGGCAAAGCATTTGGCAAAAACAAACTGGCCAAACAACTGAGTCCTGGAAAATCAATTGAGGGTGCGATTGGCGGTTATTTATTGGTGATGGTGATCGGTGTTCTAGGTGCCACCTTGTTTGCTGATCATCCCTATACGCAAGATAATTTCTTTGCCTTGATTCAGTCATCTTGGGGTTGGTCAGGCATGATCCTTATGACAACTCTGTGTGTGGCCATGAGTATTCAAGGCGATTTGTTTGAGTCTCAACTCAAGCGCGTTGCCGGAGTTAAAGACAGCAGTGCTTTGTTGCCTGGCCACGGTGGTTTTTTAGATCGTATTGATGCTCTTTTACCAGTGTTGCCATTGGCAGGCTTGATCATTTTGATGACGAACTAAACCATGAGACATATTTGCGTTCTTGGTTCAACAGGATCGATTGGGGTCAGTACTCTCGATGTGATCCGCACTTACCCTGATTTGTTTAAGGTTGAATCATTAACAGCGCATTCAAATATCGAATTACTCGCAAAGCAGTGTGCTGAATTCAAGCCAAGAATGGTGGTACTTGGTTCGGCAGATGCTGCCAATCGTTTGAATGAGCAATTAAAAGTCATGGGTTTGACGGTCGCCGTTGAGCATGGAGAAAAGGCTTTGGTGACCGCTTCAACATTGACTTCTGTTGATACGGTGATGGCAGCAATTGTTGGAGCAGCAGGCTTACTACCAACGATTGAAGCGGCCAAGCTAGGGAAGCGGATTTTATTGGCTAATAAAGAAGCATTGGTGATGGCAGGCGATCTCTTCATGTCGGCTGTTGCTAGTGGCGGCGCCGAGCTCTTACCCATAGACAGTGAGCACAACGCGATTTATCAATGTTTACCTGATGCCAATTCTTCCAATGGCGGCTCCCGAGGTAAATACCCCTCCTTGGGTGTCAAAGAGATTCTATTGACCGCCTCAGGTGGACCATTCAGAAATCATTCCTTAGATCAATTAAAAGAAGTGACTCCCGAGCAAGCCTGCGCGCACCCGAATTGGGTGATGGGTCGAAAAATTTCTGTTGATTCAGCCACCATGATGAACAAAGGTTTGGAAGTCATCGAGGCGCATCATCTATTTGGTTTGCCTTCTGAGCAAATCAAGGTTTTGATTCATCCGCAAAGCGTGGTTCATTCAATGGTCAGATATATTGACGGGTCTGTGATTGCGCAACTTGGCCAACCTGATATGAAAACACCGATCGCTTATGGCTTAGGTTGGCCTTTAAGAATCGATGCTGGCGTCAAAGAATTGGATTTTGCAACGGCTCATGACTTGAGTTTTGAGCCCGTTGATTTGAGTCGTTTCCCTTGCTTATCCTTAAGCTACGAAGCTCTATCTACTGGTGGCTTGGCGCCAACCATATTAAATGCCGCCAATGAGGTCGCAGTTCATTCTTTCTTGAACCATGGGATCCAATTCACGCAGATTTCAGAGTTGGTTGAGCGTGTTTTAAATCAAACAAAGGTCAGCGGGACGATGAGCCTCGATAGCGTTCTTGAAGCGGATAAAGTGGCGCGCCAGCATGCCCAAACAATCGTCAAAGGATTGAACATATGACAGTGATTTGGAGTTTATTGGCATTTTTGTTGGCATTGGGCCTATTGGTGAGCTTTCATGAGTATGGCCATTACAGTGCCGCCAGAATGTGCGGCGTCAAAGTATTGAGATTTTCTGTTGGTTTTGGCAAAACTATTTGGACTTATCAAAAAACACCAGATTCAACAGAGTGGGCGCTAAGCAGTTTGCCTTTAGGTGGTTACGTCAAAATGGATGAAGAATCATTCAGAAGTCAAAAGCTCTGGAAGAGGTCTTTCATCGTGGCTGCTGGCCCTCTGGCCAATTTCATTCTCGCTATCGTTTTTTTGACTATTTTATTTGCCTCTGGTGTTCCTCAGATACCCTCTAAATTAGTTGAGCCTGATAAAGCCAGCGTGGCCTATGAAGCTGGTATTTATGCTGGTGACACAGTGATTGGCTGGAAATCTGAGAGTGATAAATCATTCCGCCCCATCGCAAGCTGGAATCAGCTTAGATGGCGCTTGATGGATGCTGTGACCAGCGCCGAGGGCTTTGTTGTCAAGGTTAAAACGTCTCAAGGCGTGGAGCAAGATGTTGTTTTTAAAACAGAAAAAATGCCAATTTTGACCCCAGACATTGATCCATTGGCAAAATTGGGAATCAAACCTGATGTGAGTGAGCCAATAGGCATTTTTGAGCTCAAATTGGGCATTTTTGAGGCCATTGGTGTGGCAAGCGGGAGGGTTTGGGACATCAGCGCCATTTCTGTGCGGATGTTAGCAGGTATATTCACTGGTGAATCCTCAGTCAAGCAGATTGGCGGCCCCCTGAGCATTGCGGATATGGCAGGTAAAACAGCTCAAGTTGGCTGGCAGTCTTATTTGGGCTTCTTGGCGATGATCAGTATCAGCCTAGGCATCCTGAATTTGATCCCATTACCAATGCTAGATGGTGGTCAGCTACTGTATGATGGATGGGAATTGCTGTCTGGTAAGCGGGTTTCAGATGGCGTTCAAAATGTATTGCAAAGAGTTGGTATGGGTAGCCTCCTGTTTTTGACTATATTGGCTTTGTTTAACGATATTTCTAGATTGTTTTTACGTTGAAAATACATAATAAATTTATTAAGACACCGTTGGCTGCGATTGCAGTCAGTTTACTTTCAGCCCCTTTGATGGCCGCTGACCCATTTGTGGTGAAAGATATCCGTGTTGAGGGCTTACAACGTGTAGAGCCTGGCACAGTTTTTAGTTATTTGCCAGTGAGAGTTGGTGAAACCTTTACGGATGACAAGGGCGCTGATGCGATTCGCGCACTTTATAACACTGGATTTTTTAAAGATGTGAAAGTTGAGTCTGATGGCCAAGTGTTGGTTGTTAGGGTTGAAGAGCGACCAGCAGTTTCGCAACTCGAGTTCACAGGCATCAAAGAGTTTGATAAAGACGCTTTGAGGAAGTCTCTTAAAGCAGTGGGCGTTGCCGAAGCTCGTTACTACGATAAAGCGCTGATCGATAAAGCTGAGCAAGAGCTCAAGCGTCAATATATTTCTCGGGGTTATTACGCAGCAGAGGTAATCACTACAGTGACACCCGTTGAACGCAACAGGGTGGCGATTGTATTCAACGTGGACGAAGGTCAAGTATCAAAGATCCTTCAAGTCAACATTGTTGGTATTCAAGCATTCAAGGAAAAAGATCTGCGCGAAGAAATGCAGCTATCAACACCAAATTGGTTGTCTTGGTACACCAAGAATGATTTGTATTCAAAGCAAAAGTTAACGGCTGACTTAGAGGCGATTCGTTCTTTCTACTTGAACCGTGGCTATTTAGAGTTTGTGATTGAATCAACACAAGTTTCAATCACACCAGATAAAAAAGGTATTTATCTCAACATCAATATCAAAGAAGGACAGCAATACAAAGTTGCTTCAGTGAAGTTGGCCGGTGAGTTGTTGGGCAAAGATGAAGAGTTGACCAAATTGGTTAACTTAAAAGTGGGCGATGTGTTCTCTTCAGCCAAGTTGACTGAAAGTACCAAAGCCATTGCAGATAAGTTAGGTGCTTATGGTTACGCGTTTGCGGCGATCAATCCGCAACCTAATTTACAAAAAGACAAGCAAGTCGTTGACCTGAGTTTGATTGTTGATCCTGGCAAGCGAACCTATGTACGAAAGATCAATATTTCAGGTAATAACAGAACACGCGATGAGGTGATTCGTCGAGAGATGCGCCAGCTAGAGAGCTCATGGTTTGACAGTGAAAAACTCAAACTTTCAAAAGATCGCATTAACCGTCTTGGTTATTTCACAGATGTAGAAGTAAATACTGAAGATATTCCAGGCACATCTGATCAAGTAGACGTCGGCATTAAGGTCGCAGAAAAACCAACAGGCGCATTGAGTTTGGGTGCCGGCTTCTCATCAACGGATAAGTTGATTTTGACGGCGGGTATTTCTCAAGAAAACGCTTTTGGTACAGGAACAAGTATTGGTTTTAATATTAATACTGCTAAAACCAATCGCACATTAGCTATATCTAACTACGATCCTTATTTCACTGAAGACGGCATCAGTCGCTTCACCGAGTTGTATTCTAGAACCACACGTCCCTTGTACTACACTGGCGACACGGAATACAAGATTGTTTCTACAGGTGGTAGCTTTAAAGTAGGTGTGCCATATTCTGAAGTGGATCGGGTGTTCTTTGGCTTGGGTATTGAGCAATTGAATATGGAAACATCGATCAACACACCTCAAAGTTATTTGAATTATGTTGCGGCGTACGGTAAGAGCAATATGAACGTACCTTTCACAATCGGCTGGTCAAGAGACGCTAGAGACAGTGCGCTGGTCCCGACTCGCGGTACTTATCAGCAAACCAATTTTGAATGGGGTATACCTGTAGCTGATTTGCAATATTACAGAGCTTACTACCAGCACCAGTATTTCTGGCCTTTATTCAAGGGCAATATCCTGTCCTTTAACGGTGAGATTGGTTATGGAGACACTTACAGCAATAAGCCCTTCCCAGTGACCAAAAACTA
>CAXNHG010000042.1:0-5849 GCA_964202085.1 Polynucleobacter sp.
CGGATCTTCTGAAAAAGTCGTGACTTTATCCATATCACCTTGCTCTAAACGAACACAGTGGCCTTGTTTAAGATCAATTGCAGGTATTAACAACATGATAGATATTTAATAAAAAATGTTTAAGGTTGCCAACGGGTGAAATTCTGATACAAACGCAAACCTAAGTGTGCGCTTTTTTCTGGATGAAACTGTGTTGCAAAAATATTATCTTTTGCCACGGCACATGTAAATAAAGCGCCGTACTCTGTGGCACCCACAGTATGAGCTGAATTAGCTGGAACTGCATAGTAGCTGTGCACAAAATAAAACGAGCTGTTGTCTGGAATGCCCTCCCATAGTGCATGCCTCTGAGTCTGTTGAACCTGGTTCCAGCCCATGTGGGGAACTTTGAAGTGAGAGCCATCTGCCTGATTCTTACCAATCAAATCAAAACGAATCACCTTGCCAGGGAATAAACTTAAACCGGGCGTGACCTCTGTTCCAACTGGAGCATCAAAACGAACTTCGGCACTGCTCTCAAATAACATTTGTTCGCCCACACAAACACCCAGCATCGGTTTGGTGCGACTGGCCTCCAAAACGGCATCCAACAACCCTGATTCTTGTAAATGCGACATGCAATCAGGCATGGCACCCTGCCCCGGTAAAACCACCTTATCGGCCGCTTGGATTTCTTCGACTTTTGAAGAGATCGTCACTTTTGCTTCGGGGGCTGCATGCATCAATGCCTGAGCAACAGAACGCAAATTGCCCATTCCGTAATCAACAATGGCAATGCTCGGTGAATTTTTAGACAATGTATGAACCTAATGACTGAAAGGTGAGTAAATGAGTTCTAGCAAATTTTTGCCGAGTATTTACAAGCTACCTTTTGTAGAAGGAACCACACCACTGGCGCGAGGGTCCAATTCCAAAGCCATGCGTAAAGCACGACCAAAGGCCTTGAACACAGTCTCAATTTGATGATGCGCGTTGATGCCACGAATATTATCGATGTGTAAAGTCACTCCGGCGTGGTTCACGAACCCGCGAAAAAACTCAATCGTTAAATCAACGTCAAAGTCACCCACGCGCGCCCGTGTGAATGGCACATGAAACTCCAAACCTGGGCGACCTGAAAAATCAATCACCACACGAGACAAGGTTTCATCCAATGGCACATAAGAATGGCCATAACGGGTAATGCCTTTTTTGTCGCCCACCGCTTTTGCAATCGCCTGACCCAAAGTGATTCCAACATCTTCAACAGTGTGGTGATCGTCAATGTGCGTGTCGCCTTTGGCTGTTACGGCCAAATCAATCATGCCATGCCGAGCAATTTGATCCAACATGTGATCAAGGAATGGAACCCCAGAATTAAGCTGGGCCTTACCCGTACCATCCAGATTGAGAACAACCTGAATTTGGGTTTCTGAAGTATTACGAGTGACGTCTACGTTGCGCATACCGTCATAATATCACCCTCCCCCCGAAATTCCACCCCGTGGTAATCTTCTGAAGATGCTGATTCTGAACGAAATTAGCGAAAAATCGTTGAAATAACCGTATAAATTACTGAATTAATAAGGTCAGGCAAGAAGATGAGCCGTTTTTGGAGCAAAACTGTTAAAGAGTTAACGCCCTATGTTCCGGGTGAGCAACCCAAATTAAGCCAGCTCATCAAGCTCAATACCAATGAGAGTCCTTATGGGCCCTCACCCAAAGCATTGGCTGCCATTGCTGCAGCCAACACCGAGGCTCTGCGTCTTTATCCGGACCCTAATTCAGATACCTTGAAGCAAAGCATCGCCAAACTTCATGGCCTCACACCCAATCAAGTATTTGTTGGTAATGGTTCCGATGAAGTGTTGGCCCACGTGTTTTTAGGCTTACTCAAACACGAGCACCCCATTCTGTTTCCAGACATCACCTATAGTTTTTATCCGGTCTACTGCAAACTATATGGCATCGCTTTTGAGAACATTCCCTTGAGTGATGATTTTTCAATTTCAGTTGATGATTATTTAAAGAAAAACAATGGCCGCAACGGGGGGATTATTTTTCCCAACCCCAATGCACCCACGGGCAAAGCTTTACCTTTAAAAGACATCGAAAAACTTCTTCAAGCCAATCAAGACAGCGTGGTGGTAATTGATGAGGCTTATGTTGATTTCGGTACTTCATCAGCCGTGTCTCTGATCAAGCAATACAACAATCTCTTGGTCACTCACACCCTATCAAAATCTTACGCATTGGCTGGCTTGCGCGTTGGCTATGCCGTCGGTCACCCTGATTTGATTGAAGCACTGGAGCGAGTTAAAAACAGCTTTAACTCTTATCCGATTGATAAGTTAGCCATGGCTGGTGCCATGGCGGCTATTGAAGATCAAGATTACTTGAACAAGATCAGTCAGGCTGTTATCACCACTCGCGAGAATTTGGTGAAAGCATTAAATACTCTAGGCTTTGAAACAATTCCGTCATCAGCTAATTTTATTTTCACGAAGCACCCGCAACACGATGCAGCGCAATTATCTGCAGCACTTCGCGAAAAGCACATCATCGTACGTCACTTTAAATTGCCGAGGATTGATCAGTACCTTCGCATCACCATTGGTACTGATGAACAATGTGATGCATTAGTGAAAGCGATCAAAGAAATTATTTAAAGCAGTCCGGGATCGCAAACCGCCATTTGAATCATTGAAAAGACGGCAGAAAACGATCTTAAAACATCATCACACTCGCGGTACCAATCGCAATGGCACCAACCTTGTTGGTCAACCGATGCTCAAGATGAGTCATCTCAAAGCGAAACTCTTGCATCATTTCTTTCAAATCACTTCTAGTAACAAATGTTGCATCGGCATCCATTTAGGTAATACCTCTTGCAAAAAATGCAGCCGCACTGATGCCCACTGACATGCATGCAACCATTAGACCCCCCAGACGATTGAATAGCTTGCTAGTTGGTACATCTGCCATGCAGTTAATTTTGCCTTCCAAATGAGAAACTTTTTTATCCAAAAGATTAAATTTTTCATCTAGATGATCAAGCTTTTGATCAATTTTTTCATTCAACTGATCTCTGACTTCATACAACTCTTTCTTGGTTGCAAAGTCATGTGTGGTATTTAAATTCATGCCCACACCTTCGGCTATTACCTCTGCTTGAGATTGACTGAACCCAACAGCTTGTAATTCTTTTGAATATTGAAGGGCGCTGAATGATGTCATGTTTATATTGCCACCTCTTAAAACAGAATTTTATAGTTTTTATAAGCAAGAAATCAAATCGACAAAAGCAATGGCACACAGTTTGTATGCCATTGCTTTTAATACTTTTTATTGGATTTACTTCTTGAGTCTTAACTCTGCAGCTCTTGCGTGCGCTTGCAAACCTTCGCCGTGCGCGAGAATACTGGCAATCTGGCCCAGCTTCTGTGCACCCAGCTCACTGACTTCAATCATGCTTGAACGCTTGATGAAATCATAAACGCCCAAAGGAGATGAGAAGCGTGACGTTCTCATCGTTGGTAAAACGTGATTCGGTCCCGCACAATAATCGCCCAAAGATTCGCTGGTGTATGGGCCCATGAAAATAGCGCCCGCATGACGAATCAACTCTGCCCATTGACGAGGATTGTCCGCACAAATTTCTAAGTGCTCAGCCGCAATTGAATTGGCAATCTCACAGGCCTCATGCATATCTTTGACCAAAATCATCGCGCCACGATCTTGCAATGACTGTTTAATCACAGCCTGCCTTGACATTTCTGGCAAAAACTTCAAGATGCTTGCTTGTACTTGATCAATGAATGCTTGACTTGGGCACAACAGAATCGATTGCGCTAACTCATCGTGCTCAGCTTGCGAGAACAAATCCATCGCAATCCAATCCGGATTGGTATTGCCGTCACACAAAACCAAAATTTCAGAAGGTCCGGCAATCATGTCGATGCCTACCGTTCCAAATACGCGACGCTTAGCAGCGGCCACATAAGCATTACCAGGCCCCACAATCTTATCGACTGCTGGAATTGTTTCTGTGCCGTAAGCCAAAGCCGCCACCGCTTGAGCACCACCTATCGTGAATGCTCGGTCCACACCAGCAACTGCGGCTGCAGCCAACACCAATGGGTTGCGCACACCATCTGGGGTTGGCACCACCATGATGACTTCACCCACGCCTGCCACTTTTGCAGGAATGGCGTTCATCAACACAGATGATGGGTAAGCAGCCTTACCGCCAGGAACATATAAACCTGCACGATCCAAAGGCGTTATCTTTTGACCCAAACGAGTACCCTCTTCATCAGCATAGCCCCAACTATGACAACCTGATTCAATCTTTTGACGCTCGTGATAACTCTTGACTCTGGCAGCTGCCGCCTCTAAAGCCATCCTTTGATCTTTTGGTAAAGACTCAAGTGCTGCCAATAATTCTGCTTTTGTGATTTCTAATACTTTGATTGAAGATGCTTGCTCTTTAGGCAAACGATCAAACTGTTGGGTATATTCCAAAACAGCTTGGTCGCCACGCTTTTTGACATCAGCCAGAATTTTTGAAGCCGCCAAATCAATGGCAGCATCATCTGCAGCATCAAAAGCCAATAACTTTGTAAGCGCTGATGAAAAATCAGCGTCTTGGCTATTGAATTGGCGAACAAGCTTGGTCATGATCAGAGCATCACACTTTTGAAAAAGCATCTAGCAAAGGTTGCAAATCAGCGCGGCGTCTTTTGTAAGCCGCCTGATTGACTACCAAGCGAGAGCTGATCTGGCTGATCACTTCAACTTCTTTCAGTTGATTTGCTTTCAAGGTATTGCCGGTAGATACCAAGTCCACAATGGCATCAGCCAAACCCACCAATGGGCCTAACTCCATTGAGCCATATAACTTGATCAAATCTACGTGAACGCCTTTATTGGCAAAGTGTTCGCGAGCCTGCTCGACATACTTTGTCACAACTCGCAAACGCGCACCTTGCCGTACCGCGTTCGCATAATCAAATCCTTCACGAACAGCCACTGACATTCGGCACTTGGCAATACCCAAATCTATTGGCGTATATAAACCATCCATGCCATGCTCTGCCAATACATCATAACCAGCGACCCCCAAATCAGCAGCACCGTATTGCACATACGTTGGCACATCAGAGGCTCTCACGATAATCACCCGTAAATTAGGGCTAGAAGTTGGCAGAATTAATTTGCGGGAACTTTCAGGGTCTTCAGACACAGTGATGCCCGCCTTTGCCAGCATTGGCAAAGTTTCATTAAAGATACGGCCCTTGGATAAGGCCAATGTAATCATTTTGGACATAGCTCTATTATTTCATGCGAACGATGTTAGCGCCTACTGCGGCTAATTTTTTCTCCATGCGGTCATATCCACGGTCCAAATGGTAGATACGGTCGACAATCGTTTCACCTTGAGCGGCCAAGCCCGCAATCACTAAACTGGCAGATGCCCGCAAATCTGTGGCCATCACAATGGCTCCAGATAGGCTTTTCACACCCTCGGTCGTGGCTGTATTGCCCTCAATCACAATATTGGCACCCAAACGATTCAATTCTTGAACGTGCATGAAGCGATTTTCAAAAATAGTTTCCGTGACCCGTGATGTGCCAGTCGCAATGGCATTCATGGCCATGAACTGGGCTTGCATATCGGTCGGGAAAGCAGGGTACTCAGAAGTCTTAAAGCTGATAGCTATGGGGCGTTGATTCATGGTGACATGAATCCAGTCAGGACCTAACTCAATCGTTAAACCCACTTCGCGCAATTTATCAATCACCACATCCAAAGTATCAGGTCGGGCATTTTTGATCATCAAATCAGCGCCCAACTCGCCCATGGCGCC
>CAXNHG010000043.1:0-5841 GCA_964202085.1 Polynucleobacter sp.
TAACGTTGAGATTCATGTGATTGGATCCAGCGTTGATTTATTCATCAAAGCCAATCCCAAGACACAGCAAATCCTTACCCCATCCAATCGCCCTTTATCTACTTTTGTTGAGGATGCGATTCGAACGGGTGTGAAGGTCAAGATATGCAGTGCAGCTCTAAGAGATAGTCAGCTAGATCTTAAAGACTTGGTTGAGGGGGTGAGTGAGATGATTGGTATGGTCACCATGATTGACCTCGCCACAGATTCAAATACCACCGTTCTGGCTTATTAAATCTTTCTCTGATAGGGTGTTCATTGAAGAACAGGTGACATAAGTGCTTCAAGTTTGCAAAATAAAGCAATCCCACCGAGATATGTCAAAATAGAGCTTATGACTATTAAATCTGATCGCTGGATCCGCCAAATGTGCGAAGAGCACGACATGATTTCCCCATTTGAGCCTGGCCAAGTTCGCCAGTCTCCGGATGGAAAAAAAATCGTGAGTTATGGCACATCAAGTTATGGCTATGATATTCGTTGCGCAAATGAATTTAAGATTTTTACCAATATCAATAGCACCATCGTTGACCCAAAGAATTTTGACGACAAATCGTTTGTTGATTTCAAGGGTGATGTTTGCATCATTCCTCCAAACTCGTTTGCTTTGGCCCGCACAGTTGAGTATTTCAAGATTCCAAGAAGTGTTCTGACTGTTTGTTTGGGTAAAAGCACGTATGCTCGCTGCGGCATCATTGTGAACGTCACTCCTTTTGAACCCGAGTGGGAAGGTTATGTGACCTTGGAGTTCTCTAATACAACCCCTTTGCCAGCTAAAATTTATGCCGGTGAGGGATGTGCCCAGGTCTTGTTCTTCGAGAGTGATGAAATTTGTGAAGTGTCTTACAAAGACCGCGGTGGCAAATACCAGGGTCAAGTGGGCGTCACCTTGCCAAAAACCTAAATTAATCTTAAGTAGCCTAAATAAGCCAATTAATTTCATAAAGGCCTGCAATGGCTTATTTAGTATGAGTTGTATTCATAGCACCTAAATAGGTGCTTTTTTGATGGATTTTCCTGTTCATTCAAGGCTTGGGTGGCTAAACTGGCCTGCCAATGGTTCATTTTGTTGAAATAAATTCAGCGAAACATTGGTTTTATAGATATAGTCACGTTTTTAAGAAAAAACCCCCTGATTTCAAGGGGATTGCTTGTAGGGGGTCGCTATGAAGTTTCGTTTTCCTGTGGTCATTATTGATGAGGATTTCCGTACTGAAAATATTTCAGGTTCGGGTGCTCGCGCCTTGGCGCTAGCCATCGAAACTGAAGGCATGGAAGTTCTTGGTTTGACCAGTTATGGAGACTTGACTTCATTTGCTCAGCAGGCTGCCAGAGCCTCTTGTTTTATTTTATCCATTGACGATGAAGAGTTTGGTGGAGGCTCTAAAGCTGAGATTGATACAGCCCTCGAAGGTTTGCGCGCATTTGTGATGGAAGTTCGTAAGCGCAATGAAGAAATTCCTATTTTCTTGTACGGCGAAACCAGAACCTCAAGACACATTCCCAATGATGTATTGCGTGAATTACATGGCTTCATCCATATGAATGAAGACACGCCAGAGTTCGTGGCACGCCACATCATCCGTGAAGCCAAGGTTTACTTAGATTCATTAGCGCCACCTTTCTTTAAAGCATTGACGCACTACGCCTCTGATGGCTCTTATTCATGGCACTGCCCGGGTCACTCCGGTGGCGTGGCATTCTTGAAAAGCCCAGTAGGTCAGATGTTCCACCAATTCTTTGGTGAGAACATGCTGCGCGCAGACGTTTGTAATGCGGTTGATGAATTAGGTCAGTTGTTAGATCACACGGGTCCTGTAGCTGCCAGTGAGCGCAATGCCGCCCGCATTTTTAATGCAGACCATTTGTTCTTTGTCACAAACGGCACATCAACATCGAACAAAATCGTTTGGCATTCAACAGTAGCGCCTGGCGACATTGTGATTGTGGATCGTAATTGCCATAAATCAATCTTGCACGCCATCATGATGACGGGTGCTGTGCCTGTTTTCTTGATGCCTACGCGCAATCACTACGGCATCATTGGCCCAATTCCTAAAGAAGAATTCGACTGGAAGACCATACAGAAAAAGATTGATAACAATCCTTTCATTTTGGATAAAAAGGCTAAACCTCGCGTTTTAACAATTACACAAAGTACCTACGATGGTGTTTTATATAACGTAGAAACAATCAAAGAAATGTTGGACGGCAAAGTAGATACTTTGCATTTTGATGAGGCATGGTTGCCTCACGCGACTTTCCATGACTTCTATAAAGACATGCACGCCATTGGAAAGGATCGTCCACGCTCAAAAGAAAGCATGGTCTTCTCAACGCAATCAACACACAAGTTGCTAGCAGGCCTTTCACAAGCATCACAGATTTTGGTGCAAGACTCAGAATCCAATAAATTGGATAACGATTGCTTCAATGAAGCCTATTTGATGCACACATCCACCAGCCCGCAATACGCGATCATTGCATCACTCGATGTAGCAGCGGCGATGATGGAGCCTCCAGGTGGCACAGCCTTGGTTCACGAATCAATTGCCGAGTCTTTAGACTTCCGTCGTGCCATGCGCAAGGTGGATGAAGAGTGGGGCGCTGACTGGTGGTTCAAGGTTTGGGGTCCTGAGTATCTTGCCGAAGAAGGCATTGGCGAAAGAGATGATTGGGTACTAAAGGCAGATGAGCGTTGGCATGATTTTGGTAAGTTAGCTCCGGGCTTCAATATGCTCGATCCAATCAAAGCAACCATCATCACCCCAGGCCTGGAGATGGATGGTAATTTTGCCGATACCGGTATTCCAGCCAGCATTGTGACCAAGTATTTATCTGAACACGGCGTGATTGTTGAAAAAACAGGCCTGTATTCTTTCTTCATCATGTTCACCATCGGCATCACCAAGGGTCGTTGGAACACCATGGTCACGACCTTGCAACAATTCAAAGATGATTACGATAAGAACCAGCCTTTGTGGCGTGTTTTGCCAGAGTTTGTTGTTAAGTATCCGCGCTACGAGCGCATCGGCCTTAAAGATCTTTGCCAACAAATACACCAAGTCTATAAAAAGCACGATGTGGCTCGCATGACCACAGAGATGTATTTGTCTGACATGATTCCTGCGATGAAGCCATCTGATGCTTGGGCAAAAATGGCTCACCGTGACATTGAGCGTGTGGTCATTGATGACTTAGAGGGTCGTGTCACGGCGATGTTGGTAACGCCTTATCCGCCAGGCATTCCTCTTTTGATTCCGGGTGAGCGTTTCAATAAGCGCATTGTTGATTACTTGCGTTTCACTCGTGAATTTAACGAACAGTTCCCTGGCTTTGAAACAGATGTTCATGGTTTGGTCAAAGGCGATTTGAATGGTCGTAAAGAGTATTACGTTGACTGCGTTAAAGGTTAATTTAATTACTGATCGTTTAAGTTAAAAAAATGGGCTTACTTTTTATAGTGAGCCCATTTTTATTTGGGATAAAGAAACAATTTTTTATTTCTCTAAATCTTGCTTTAATTTACTTCATATTCTTGCGATAAGCTGCAATGGCTTTTCTGACCTGCTCTGGAGCGGTACCACCAACATGATTGCGACTATTGATTGATCCTTCGAGGTTCAAGACTTTAAAAGCATCTTCACCGATGAGATTGGCTTTGTCTCCAAGATTGCAGGCGGTTTTTAAGTCGGCCAAGGATAAGTCAGCCAAGTCACAACCTTTGTGGGAGCATGCCTTCACAGCATGAGCAACCGCTTCATGCGCATCACGGAAAGCCAAACCTTTTTTAACCAGATAATCAGCCAAATCAGTGGCAGTTGCAAAACCTTGAAGTGCTGCGGCTCGCATCACATCTGCTTTGACTTGAATGTGAGGGACCATGTCAGCAAAAATACGCAAGGTGTCGCGCAAAGTATCGGCTGAATCAAATAATGGCTCTTTGTCTTCTTGGTTATCTTTGTTGTAGGCCAAGGGTTGGCCTTTCATCAAAGTTAACAAGGAAATGAGATTGCCGTTCACGCGACCAGTTTTGCCTCTTGCCAATTCTGGCACATCAGGATTCTTCTTTTGCGGCATGATCGAGCTGCCTGTGCAGAAACGATCCGGCAAATCCACAAAGCCAATCCTTGGATTCATCCAAATGATCAACTCTTCTGACAAACGGGAGATGTGCGTCATCACCAATGAGGCGGTGGCACAAAACTCAATTGCAAAGTCACGATCTGACACGGCGTCCAAAGAGTTCTGGCATACACCGTCAAAACCTAAAGTCTTGGCCACACGCTCACGATCAATCGGATAGCTGGTGCCAGCTAAAGCTGCTGCACCTAGTGGTAAACGATTCACACGCTTACGGCAATCAGCCAAACGCTCAGCATCACGCGCAAACATTTCTGCATAAGCCATCACGTGATGACCAAATGTGATGGGTTGAGCCACTTGTAAATGTGTGAAACCAGGCATGACCGTTTCAGCATGCTTTTCAGCTAAATCAAGCAAACCTGAACGCAGCGCAGTGAGTTCTGACTGAACCTCATCCATCGCGCCACGCAACCATAAACGAATGTCTGTTGCCACTTGGTCGTTTCTTGAGCGACCGGTGTGAAGACGTTTGCCAGCATCACCAATGAGTTTAGTCAGGCGTGCCTCTATGTTCAGATGAACGTCTTCAAGTGCGAGCTCCCAAACAAATGAACCAGCTTCGATTTCAGAGCGTATTTCTGCCATGCCTTTTTGAATCGCGGCGAAATCTTCGGCACTGATGATCTTCTGTGCGGCCAACATTTCGGCGTGAGCCAAAGAGCCCTGGATATCAACCAAGGCCATGCGTTTATCAAAATGAACAGAGGCGGTGTATCGCTGCACGAGTTCCGCCACAGGCTCGGCAAAGCGAGCCGACCAAGCTTGGTCTTTGTTGTCCAAGGAATTCTTGTTTTTATCTATATCTGCCATAAATATAAGTATATTGCCTCAAAGGCCTTATCCTTATGGTTATGACACAAATTTCTTATCCTAAAAAGCTGGTAATTGCCTCTCGAGAGAGCCGTTTGGCCATGTGGCAGGCTGAATATGTTCGCGATTGCTTAAAAAAGCTCTATCCAGACTGCGATGTCAGTATTTTGGGTATGACCACCCGGGGCGATCAAATTTTGGATAGAACCCTCTCTAAAGTGGGCGGCAAGGGGCTTTTTGTCAAAGAATTAGAGGTGGCTTTAGAGGAAGGTCGGGCTGATTTGGCGGTTCATTCCCTCAAAGATGTACCGATGCAGTTGCCTGAAGGTTTTGAATTGTCTTGCATCATGGAGCGTGAAGATGCCAGGGATGCGTTCGTTTCCAATGACTATGGAACTTTGGCGGATTTACCCGCTGGGGCTGTTGTAGGAACCGCTAGTTTGCGCCGCGAGGCTTCATTGCGCTCAAGCTATCCCCACTTAAATATCCAGCCTCTAAGAGGCAATTTAGACACCCGTTTGAGTAAATTGGATAAAGGCGAGTATGCCGCGATCATTTTGGCCGCCGCCGGTCTTAAGCGTTTGGGGATGGTTGAGCGCATCCGCAGTTTATTGACTCCTGAAGACAGTTTGCCTGCTGCTGGTCAAGGTGCTTTGGGTATTGAAATCAGGGCGGGAAGGCCAGAGATGAAGGGCTGGCTCGCTCCTTTGAATCATGCGCCTTCTGCAATGGCTGTGACTGCAGAGAGAGCTGTTTCTAGAGCGCTTGGTGGTTCTTGTGATGTTCCTTTGGCAGCTTATGCGATTTGGGAAGGTTCAGACTCTTTGTATCTTCGCTCCTTTGTTG
>CAXNHG010000044.1:0-5826 GCA_964202085.1 Polynucleobacter sp.
GCGCTCTCATTGGCGCTTGGCCTGTCTGACGTAGTGCAAAGCAACGCCGGCGGTATCAGGCTGGATGCCATATTCATTGACGAAGGCTTTGGTAGCCTGGATGCAGAGTCGCTGGACTATGCAATACAGACCTTGAAGGGTCTGCAGCAAAGCGGCAGGTTGGTGGGCATCATCTCGCACGTGCCCGAGCTGCAAGAGTGCGTGGATGCCCGTGTGGAGGTGATTTCGGGGATGGAGGGGAGTGTTGTTCGTGTATGGGTTTGAGTGTGTGAAAGAATGAAATTGAAGTTCAAAATCATTTCACTTTTTTACGTCGTGTATTCCCAGCCTTAGCCGCAGGTTTGATTATTTCAGGTGGCCCTTCTGTTGAGACGTTATCAAATAAACCCTCATTGATTTGTTCTTTGGGTTTAGTCTGCACGGAATCAGTTACCTGAGGAGTCTGCAATTCTGTAGCTTGAGAAGTTTGTGTCCCGTCCAGAGGCTTGCTGCTTAATTCAGCAGGCTTATCTATCACTACTTGTTCTTCAGCTTGTTGCAAAGCCTGCGATGATGCAGGATCTGCAACTATAGCTACAACTTCTGATACTACGCTTGGCGTGCCTGTACTTATTTGTTGAGTTGACTCTGAAGTGATGACTTCCTTTGCTGAAGAGTCTTCTTGCACTAATTGATCTTTTTTTTCACTATCCAACTTAGCCTTGAGCATATTTTCGTGATGGATTGCAATTTCTATTTGCCTTTCAGTTACATACTTACCAACATCAATTGAGTCTGGAAGTTTCTGTTGTATCAATGATTGAAATGCAAGTGGAGTACTTGAATACACAAGAGAACTAACGGCAATATCATCCATATACTTGCCAATGAAGTAAGCTGTGTTTGCACCTGCAATTGCACCACACTCGATGACGACTTCTCCAATGTCTTTGACCAATGAACTTAGAAAAATTTCTTTGCCAGAATTAATCAAATCTGAATAGTGAAAGCAAACAGCTAGCTGTAAAAGGGAAACTTCAATATCTTTAGAAGACTTTATAACTTTAGAAAGCTTAACTCCAATCTCTTTCAGATCCTCATCCTTTAATACTGCTTCTCGTACTGCAAAATTGTGACGTAATTTTTGAATTAACTCACTTAAGCCTAGAATTTGAGTTTGTTTTCTTTTCTCTTCGTCGCCTACGAATTCGCCGAAAATTGCAAAACTACTCGCCCAAGCGAATGCCATTGTCGCTCTTAAATCAGAGGCTTTTTCTGCGTTTGGTAAGGGTGATCGTCCGTCTAGATAGTCGATAATTTTGTTCGGAATAACATTTAAATCTGGTTCGCCAAGGCCCATTACTTTGACCAGATTACGCCCGCGACAATCAGCCCTCACACTTTTTTGCGTAAGTGTCCAATATTTCCAAGAATTCTGAAAAATAGGAACCCCAATTTTTACTTTTGCTCGTTGGGAATCTGCTTCAATAAGGCGTGCGCCGCGATCTGATACAGGTATGAATTCATCAACAGCTTCGAGTAGAAGCCACGTTAACTCTTGCGACGTTGCTGACAAAACGTCTTGTTGAAAATTACGAAAGTTAGGCTTAAGTTTCGCAATAATGTATGCCTGATCATCATCAATACTTATATCTGGCGCTCTGTCTAGTAACAAAGAGAATCCATCTTTGTCTTCTACTCCATTCACACGCGTAACTCTTCCATTGCAGCGAATGCGACCTACTGCAATCCAATTTAGCCACTCAGGATACGTGGCTGCAAACATCCATACAGAGTGGTTCATTTTTAAAAGAAATCCTCTTTATTTGAATTAGATTTTTTACGCGCATCTACTTCAGTGATAACTGCTTTTGGTAAGTTTGCGACGTAAGGGTGCGGCTTCTTACTGTTGAAAGATAAAAATAGATTTTCTCTACTTCTTGTAACAGCTACAAATAATAAACGTCTATCAATATCCGGATCTTTTTCAAGTGCCTGTCTAGCTATAAGTGTTGTATCAGAGTTAAGGTTGGGGATAAAAACATTTTTAAAGTCTAATCCTTTTGAACTGTGAAATGTCATGAAGTAAACAAGTGGCTTTGTCTCACTTTCATTGAATGAGCCAAAGCTATTTCCTAAATAAACTAGAGGCGTATCATTATCTGCCCAGTGCTCATTAAAGTCAGTGTAGTCACGACGGCCTCTGACATATTTGGGCTTGGGAGGAGAATCTATATCTAAGTGGCTTGAGAGATTTCTCGAAAATTCAGCGATTGAATCGTGTGTTGGAAATAAAATAACACTTGGATCACCAGGCCGAGATCGGCGTATGGCTTCATCCCAAATCCATTCAACTTCAGTTTTTTCGTTTTGAAATGGAATCAACCGTATGCTTACATTGGCAGTTTTAACTGCATCACTTCCTTCAACAATTCTTGCTTTTGGCAAAATAGAGATTGCAACATCGCGAAGTAGTTTTGTAAGTCGAAATATTTCTAAAAGTTTCCATGCGACTGGTTGAACAGTGCGAAGAATATCGTCTTCTTTGGAGCCTTCTTCATAGATTCTTTGATCAGAGTCCCCAGCTACATAAAGATGCTCAGCTAATGCTTTTATTCGCGTTAACTCACTAGGCTTGATATCTTGCACTTCATCAAGAAAAACATAGTCATATGTCTCTCGATCGGTTAAAAACTGCGTATGAGTTTTTATATCGATTCTCTTGGCTACAGGGCCATGAAAGCCAGTCGAGACTAAGTCTTTTAATGCATGAGTAAATGTTATGAAGCAAAGACTTGCCCTAGGATGATCTGCAGCTACTCTTTCAATTAAGTGCGATATCACTACAGTTTTGCCCGTGCCAGCAAATCCTTGAATCCAGTGAGGCTTAGAAAGTTGATTGCTTATTCCGTCAAGAACGCTACGTTGCTTGATACTTAATTGATTGAAGGGTACATACCAACTCATTTCAGTTCCTTGCTAATAAGCTTAGTTGTCCAGTTGTACTGACTAAATTATCTTCATCATAAACAGGTGCATCGTTAAAGCTCTCTAGTCTTGCTTTTGCTTTTGCAGCTATATCTTGATTGTTATTGATTTCTGCAGCAGCTATGAGATTGCGACATCCATCTTTGCTTATTAGATGGGAATCTAATTGCCTATTTAATATACGGATGCATTTTTCGATCATTTCATCACCTTCTTGGTTACTGCTTCGCTTGAGAAGTTTGCCTAGTGACAGTAGTGCATCTGGGATGTTTGCATCTAAATCTAATGCCTGACGAAGCAAGCTTTCTTGCTCTTTGCCGGTAGCATCACAGGATAAGTTGAATGCGGTGACTGCGCTGGGCTGTCGTTCATGTGCGCGCTTAGCCCACTCCTTTGAACGATCCTTTCGCCCTGCCTTAGCGTATGCGTAACAGATATTCGTTGCATGGTTCTCAGATGAATCTAAGCGTTCAGCAGCGACGAACATATCTGCTGCTATCTCAAATGCTTCTGCAGCAAGTGCTGCTTTTGCATATGCAATAACTACTTCCTTTGGTAATTTTCCGCCAGATTTAAGTAATGCTGCATTGAATTGTTGTTTTGCTTCAAGCATCCTAGTATCAGCAGGACTTAAGTCTCGATTTGCTAAAGGATTCAGTAAAGACGCTTCAGCGGTAACTCCAGCAACTTCCGCCTCAATTTCTAATAGTTTTTCATGAGTAATTTTTGCAGTAACTAGTACCTCTTCTCCTATCAAAAAACCATCTGCATCAGATGACTTTATCCTGAGTAAACCAAGAAGCTTTCCTTCTGTGCTTACGCAAATTGGTAACTCAATTACTTTCTGATGAGATTTCTCCACTAGCAAACGAGTAACAAAATCTTTTTCAGACGGAACTGGAGATGCTGCAGGGACAATTGTCTCCAACTTTCCGCCTCGTGTAATCACAAAAATTGGTTCCGACGTGATTGGCTTGATTAAGTCAAAGCCGAAGGCATGAAACCCCAAGCTGTGTAACGATGCCCCTAGCGAAACGTGCGTTCTTAGATCTCCGGGCACGATTGCTTTTACAGAGCTTGGCAAGTGGCTCATCACTGCAGTTCTCACAATTGGATTAGCAGCACTACCTCCAATGAATAAAACAGCATCTAGTTCTTTAGCTTCAATACCCGACTTATCAATTGCATCAGCTACAGGAGCAAATACATGCGCAGTAGTGATATCTGGGTCGAAACGATTTACGAATGGTTTAATTGATTGAGAAAGTTGTATAAGGTTGAGCGATGGTCGCGGAAGAGATAATTCTCTTCCTCTTATTTTGAAAGATGGAATTGCAAGATCTTCGAAAGTTTCTGACGCCTGTTTGTCCAATTGCTCTAAAGTATTTATTTCGCGCTCAATCAACCATTTGATTGTTGCTACTTTTAATCTTTCTGCTGCAGGCTGTAATCTAGGAATAATTCTTTCTTCAATATCCCTAATCTCTGGATCAAAACCAGGTGCGCCAGATAGTAATTGAGGGAGTAAAACATTTCGAGCAATGGCTCTATCTAAATCATCTCCACCTAGGGCAGTGAACCTTGATATGGCTCTATTTCTTGAGCTTACACGCCCATTAGAAATACTCACTTCCAAAATGGACACATCACAAGTTCCTGCTCCAAAGTCATAAACAAGAATATTTGATGTTCCTTTTTTTAGTCTTTCAATAAGGGACTTGTCTGATAGATCTCTTGCACTTTCGTGCAGAAAACTCAAGAAAGCTGCGTTTGGTTCATCAATAAGACAACTGGCTGAAACAGGCAATCCGGCAGCCTTCATGTTGGCGAGAAGATCTCGTCTTTGATTAGCTTCAAAAGATGCAGGTACGGTGACTGCAAAGCAGAGTTCTGAAGGCAAATTTGCATCTGCTACGGCTTTTTCAATTCCAGACGCAAGCATACGAAAAAACTCTCTAGTAGCATCGTTTGCATCTTCGATTGAAATGCGGCTAGCGCCACGACTCAAAGCTGTTTCAGGATACGTTGGGCCGACATCTATTCCCAATTTCATTTTGAAAGAGGAAAAGACATTTCTACCCTCGAAAAGTTCTTGCCTAAGTCTGTAAGCTTCCCGTCCAAAAAATAGTTGGTCTCTATGCCATGCTAGTACAGTATTTACTAAATGGTGTGAGATAGTTCCACCAAACTCTTCTGGTTGATCGATATTAAGTGTCCTTGCTGTTAAGTGACTCATTTTTTCGTTAAGGATCACACTGACAACACTTGTAGATGTTCCAAAGTCAATGCCAACATAGGTTTTTTTGGAAACTGCTTTCTCAATTTCTTTTCCATGAGCTGTTGGATCAATTACCCAGCCGCCACCTTGAGGGCCTATGTCTGATACCTTTGATATCGCGTTATTTCCTTCTAAAGGCTTTAAAGTTTTATCTATATTGGTTCTTGTTGTTGTGGGTGGTGAGTTGGGTTTTGATTGAGCTCCCCCCGGGAAGCTTTTAGGATCTGACGTGTTTGGGTTCTGGGGCTTTTCTGGTGGTGGCTGGTTTTGAATGTCATCTTCTTCACTTGTTATTTTTATCAGTAATTCACGATGGATTTTGGTAACTTCTTTTAATGCATTGGCATTTGAGCCAATTGATTGCATAAAGCGTCGAGCAGTATCGACATCTCTCAGTTGGTCATCTAAAGCAACTCCGTTAACAGGGGCATGAGCATATCGATTGCGTGCTACCTTCAACTCCACCAAGAGTGCCCTTGAATCTCGATTCATAGATCGTTTGTATACAAACTCTGACCAACTTCTGTCCGCAACTCGGATTAAAGCTGCTAAATCTAGTGATCGCAAATCACCAACTTTTA
>CAXNHG010000045.1:0-5821 GCA_964202085.1 Polynucleobacter sp.
CCACGAATAATTGTATTGGTTTCCAAAGAACCCACATTGATGTAACGAATCCCTTTTTGGACTTGGCCTTTGCCATCATTACCTCTTAGCTTATCTTTAATCCACGCGCCCGAGCGAAACTCTAAAACTTCTTTACCTTGATTAAGAGCGCTTAGGCGAACATTTTTAGAAACTCCTTCACTCAAGGGGCCCAACACTTCGCTCATCAGCAAGATCAGGAAAGCGATTGGTACGGCGATTTTCATCAAAGTAACCAAAGATTTTTTCGTATCAAGACCAGCAATGCGTAAGATGGTGTATTCAGATTGTGCGGCCATATTAGCCATGACATAGATGCCAGCAATCAATCCTGCAATCGGCATGATTTCTACAAGGCGACTGGGGACTCTGAGAATAACTGTGATGAATGCCAGTAATACCGTATATGTATTGGTGGTATCGCCTATTTCAGTAATGAAATCAAAAAATATGAACAATGAAATCAAGGCAAATAAAACAAAAACAAAAGACAAATAAATTTGTTTTGCTAAATAACGTTCGTAGACGAGTGGGAAAAGCTTATGCCACATATTTATTGCGTCCCATGTTTGCGGGAGCGCTTACCGAGCATCCATTTTTTATAGCGACCAAACAATGTGATCGATCTATTTTGACGATAGACAATGAGAGTAAGGCCTATCAATGCAATCACCACATGAAGCAGCCACCAGCCAATTGAGAATGAGAGCTTGCCTGTGCTGACCCATGCCTGCATTAATTTCAGCAAATTAGAGTAAGTGAAATAAAGCAATACAGCCATGATCAGGGCCGTGTATCGGCCTCTACGTGGGTCCATGTATGACAGCGGAATGGCAATGATTGCAAAAACAAAAACCATCAAAGGTAAACCGATGCGCCAAAGAATTTCACCAAGGTGTGCTTTATTTAAATCTTGAATCAAAACCCATGCGGGCAATGTTCTTGGACCATTGATGATGGGATCAATCACTTTATCCGTAAGTTTGACTGTGTATTTATCAAATTCGGTGATTCTAAAATCGGTATTACCAGGAGTTCCTTCATAGCGCCTCCCAGTTTCCAGAATTAGCTGCTTTTCGCCGCTAGGCAAATTTTGAATAAATCCCTCTTTGGCCACAGCCACTAATTGGCGCTCTTTACCAAAATCAGTCACAAAAACATTTTTGATCACATCTGTTTCTGGATTCATGCTTTCGATAAAAAACACGCGATTATTGCCAGAGGACTCTCGGAACTGACCCGGGGCAAGCATAGAAATATCATCACGTTGCTGAAAGCGCTGTTTGGTCGTGGCTGATTTTTCGCTAGCCCAGGGAGAAACAAAGATTGAGAGAAGGGCGATGGCCACAGCAATTGGTGCAGTGAAATTTAAGATGGGAAGCAAAATCTTCAACAGACTGATGCCTGCTGATTGCCAAATGACCATTTCTGAGTCTTTATACCAGCGAGTTAAGACCATCAAAATAGCCACAAAAACCGAAGCGGTTAATAAAATTGGCAAGTAATTGATCATGCCAAGGCCAATTAAAACCAGAGCGTCTTTCGGGTTGGCGGTGCCGCTGGCGGCATTTCCTAAAACCCTGATCATTAGATTGGTTAAAACAAGCGTGACCAAAACCATGAACACCACACCTGTGGTGAAATTGAGTTCTTGTCGAAGGGCTCTTTTAAAGACCATAAAAAGTGAAGCTGGGCGATAATGATTGGTATTAGATACTTCCCTTGCGCAAAGGTAAAACAAAGGAAATCCACATGGAATGTAGCACGAAAGTATTTGGAGAGGGCTCTTTAGGAATAAAGACTCAAATGTCTACTGTCACTGGTTGCTTGGTGTGGGTCATTCCTGCTAGCAATATCAAGAATGCCAAGAAGTTATCTGGCGGCTTAGCGGCGTTGAATGCTGCCACTCATGGTGCGATTGTAAGAGCGATTGAGAGCAAGGATCTTGATGTAACAACCGGAAATACTCTTTTACTCAATGCCACAGATGCGTGGGCTAAATTAGGCCTTAAAGCGGATAGATTGTTATTGGTTTGTTGCGGTGAGGAACATAAGACCAAGACAAAGCAGGGTAATAATCATTGTTCTAAGTGGATTTCTGCTGGCTTAAAGTCTTTGCTTGCAACCACAGCCAAGGATGCTGTTTGGGTGTTTGATGATTTTTCAGCCAAAGATGGCTTGACTCAAGTGCGTCTCTTGGTTCAATTGGCTCGTGAGCAAGTGTATAAATTTGGTGCCCGCCACCCTCAATTTAAAACCAAGCCCGTTGAAAAATCTCCAACCCTTAAGAAGTTAATTGTTGCTAGCCATGCAAAAAATAATAAAGCTGTAGCTGAGGCGATTACCGAAGGTCGTGCGATTGCCAATGGCATGGATTTAGCGAAAGATCTCGGTAACTTACCTCCTAATATTTGTAATCCAACTTACCTTGCAACAAGTGCTAAAAAATTAGGTAAAGATCTTGGCTTAAAGATTGAGGTTTTGGGCCGTAAAGAAATTGAGGCTTTAAAGATGGGCGCGTTTTTAGCGGTGACTCAAGGTGCTGTCACCCCGCCTCAATTCATTGTGATTCATCATCAAGGTGGTCGCGCCACTGATGCGCCAGTTGTATTGGTCGGCAAGGGCATCACATTTGATACAGGAGGCATTTCATTAAAGCCTGGTGAAGGCATGGATGAAATGAAGTATGACATGTGTGGCGCTGCATCAGTGATCGGTACGATGCGCGCAGTCGCTGAACTGAAGTTAAAGAAGAATGTGATTGGGGTTATTCCAACTTGCGAGAACATGCCTTCAGGTCAAGCCACTCGCCCAGGTGACATTGTCACCAGCATGTCTGGCCAAACCATTGAGATCTTAAACACCGATGCAGAGGGTCGCCTGATTTTGTGTGATGCATTGACCTATGTTGAAAGATTTAAACCTGCAGCCGTGATTGATATTGCAACTTTGACGGGTGCTTGCGTGATTGCACTGGGCGCAGTTCATTCAGGCTTGTTCTCGGATGATGATGCATTGGCTGAGAGTTTGCTCAGTGCCGGCCGCACATCACAAGACACAGTTTGGAGAATGCCTTTGGATAGCGCATACCAAGAGCAACTCAAATCTAATTTTGCTGATATGGCTAATATTGGTGGTCGTCCGGCGGGTAGCGTGACAGCAGCTTGTTTCTTAGCCAGATACACCGAGAAATACTCATGGGCACATTTGGATATTGCTGGTACAGCATGGAAGAGTGGTGTGGCCAAGGGTTCTACAGGCCGCCCTGTGCCTTTGTTGGTGAACTATCTTTTGACAAAATAAGTCATGGCCAGAATCGATTTCCACAGTCAAGTTAATAACAAACCTCTTTATAGTTGTCGCTTGATCCGCAAGATCATGGCAAGCAAGCATGAAGACTTACCCATGAGAAATATTGTGGTGGTAGGAACTTCTGCTTTTCTGAAAGAGCTCGACCAGCAGCTTTGGTCATTAAGTGGCACAGAATTTTTACCGCATGCGTGGGGCAAAGATGATGTTGCAAATGAAACCCCGATTGTGTTTGTTGAAAGTTTCGAGTCACCAGAATTAGATCATTTACCTCATGGTGATGTCTTAATACATGTTGGACAAAATCGACCGAATTCAGTTGAGACGCTTGCCGCAAGATTTCCGCGGATCGTTGAAATTGTTTCTACCGATGAAGCAGATCGTCAAGCTGGCCGCGAACGATATAAGGCTTATAAAGATCAAGGTCATGAACTTCATAACTTTGATCAAACAGGTCAATAACTGTATTTATCTAGATTTCTATCAATCATCAACACATGATACTTTAAGACAACCCATATGGCTTTGATGCATCCACAGTTCGATAAGATTGCCATGAGTCTTGGGCCCATAGATGTTCATTGGTATGGCTTGATGTATCTATTGGCGTTTGCTCAATTTTTATACTTAGGTAAGTTGCGCACCAAGCAAGTTCACTATCAGCACCTCAGTTATAAATACATAGAAGATCTTTTATTTGTGGGTGTGATCGGCGTGATTTTGGGCGGACGTTTAGGCTATGTGATTTTTTACATGCCTACTCACTATTTAAGTCATCCATTAGATGCGCTCAAAGTATGGGAAGGCGGCATGTCTTTTCATGGTGGATTCTTGGGTGTACTGCTTGCAATGCTTTGGGCAGCCAAAAGAAATAAGCAGAGATTCTTTGAAGTAACCGATTTGATTGCACCTTTGATTCCATTTGGGCTTGCATTTGGACGTATGGGCAATTTCATCAATGGGGAACTTTGGGGAAGGCCCACAGATCTACCGTGGGCCATGATTTTCCCGCAAGCGGGCGATATGTTGGCAAGACATCCATCACAACTTTATCAATTCATGGGTGAGGGCATTATTTTGGGGGTTGTACTTTGGTGGTATGCATGCAAAGCTCGCGCAATTGGTCAAGTATCTGGCTTATTCCTCTTGGGCTATGGCACCTTCAGATTTTTAGCAGAATTTGCCCGCGAACCCGATAGCTTCTTGGGGCTTTTGAGTTTAGGGCTATCAATGGGCCAGTGGCTATCTTTACCAATGATTATTTTTGGTATTTACTTGCTCATTCGCAAGACTAAATAAAGCACTCAGGTATTTGAGGCCCTTGGGTATTTAAAACTCACCGGCATTTCTAGGTGATTTCCCTTTTTAAGGGTAATCACCAATGTATTCAATAATGTATACAAAATATATTGAATGCATGACCTTAAAAGTAGTTAAAACAGCCCTCTATGTCGAAGTCACCGAGCAATTGCGTTCGATGATTGCTGGAGGAGTTTTATCTCCAGGAACTTGGATAGACGAACAAAAATTAGCAGAGCAACTCGGGGTATCTAGAACCCCTTTCAGAGAAGCAATCAGAATTTTGGCATCAGAGGGTTTGCTAAGAATAGAGCCTCGCCGTGGTTGCTACGTTACCGAATTAACTGAAAAAGATTTAGATGAAATATTTCCCTTGATGGCCATGCTTGAAGGACGTTGTGCATTTGAAGCAACATCTAAAGCCACCAAGCAAGATTTAGCTGCTTTAGAGATGCTCCATAAAAAACTTAAAGCATATGCCGAAGATAAAGCCATCGATCGCTACTATGCAACTAACAGAGAAATACATTTGGTAATTCAACATTTGGCCGGTAATGAGTGGTTAACTCAAATGGTTCATGATTTAAGAAGAATCTTGAACCTGTCTCGCCATCGCAGTTTGCATCATCGCGGAAGAATTGAAGAGTCTTGTAAAGAGCATTTGGCAATATTTGAGGCGCTGAAAGCCAGGGATGCCAAGAAGGCTGAGATCTTGATGAAAGATCACATCCAAAATCAACGTGAAGCATTGAGACAGTTAAAGTCTGAACAGAGGTTAACAGCATGATTTTGGATAAGATGCTCAGAGCCAGGCACATGACAAAAACCATCAGTGCCACAAAAAAATTGTTATCTGAGCGTGGCGAATCAAATGCTGCGAGCATGGCCAGTGATTTGATGGAGAGTTTTAAAACGCTGGATGATGAACAAAAATTAGAATATTTTTTATATTTAGCAGATAAATTTAATCCAAGTCCTGCTGATGTTTTGAGTGCGGCAGAGTTATACGCCCAAGAACCAACAGCAGATAATTTTGTTTGGCTTATGAAAGTATCTGAGTCGCCAAGACAAGAGCTGCTGCGCCGTTTAAATCGTGCCCCAGGTGGCACGCACATGATCATCAATATGCGTCATCAATTGCTCAAGCTATTACCGAAGAAGTCTGAATTAAAAGCCGTCGATGCCGATATGAAAC
>CAXNHG010000046.1:0-5816 GCA_964202085.1 Polynucleobacter sp.
TCAAACAACTGAAATCAGAAGGTCTAGAAATTGTTCTTTGTGGCGATATCAACATTGCCCATAAAGAAATCGATTTAAAAAATTGGAAGGGTAATCTCAAAAACTCCGGCTTCACACCAGAGGAGCGCGAATGGATGACCCATCTTTTCACTGAGGCGGGCTTCATGGATGTGTATCGACATTTACACCCAACCACCGAAGATGAATGCTACACATGGTGGAGCCAAAGAGGTCAGGCGTACGCAAAAAATGTGGGTTGGAGAATTGACTACCAAATCGCAACCCCTGGGATTTCTAAAAAAGCTCAGCGCGTAGAAATTTATAAAGCTGAAAAGTTCTCTGATCACGCCCCGCTGATCATTGACTACGAGGATTTATAAAACTTAAGGTTTGTAGTTAGGTAGTTTATCAACGGTTGTATTTTTGGCGCGCGCATACAAAAATAAAGCCTCATTGATGTTTTTTTGAATTTCGTAAATTCGACTATCGCCAGTTGGGTGGGTTGAGAGCCACTCCGGTTGTTTCTCTTTCGACAGTTGACCCATTTTTTGCCATAAAGAAATTCCGGCGCGTGGATCATAGCCAGCTCTGGCTGCGATATCCATGCCAACCAAATCAGCATCTCTTTCATCGGCCCTTGAAAAACTCAAACCTAAAATTTGTAGGCCCTGCCCCAAGGCTTGGCCACCTAAATTGCCCAGGCCTAAGGCTGAAGACAAAACGCTGGCGCCTAAATTACTCAACTGCGCTTTAGCGATTCGATCTCTGGCATGCTCACGCAAAGCATGGGCAATTTCATGCCCCATCACGGTGGCAACCTCATCATCATTTAACTTCAACTTTTCGATGATGCCCGTATAAAAAGCGATCTTTCCACCCGGCATACAAAATGCATTGACTTCATCAGAAATGAATAAATTAACTTCCCACTTCCAAGCCTGAGACTCTGGATTCCATGCATAGGCATGCGGCAATATTTTTTTGGAAATTGCTCTCAAGCGAACCACTTGCGGATGATTATCAGGTGCCAAGGCATTTTTTTGAGATGCCTTTTGCTTCATGGTGTTGTATTGCTTGGTGGCAGACGCTTCCAATTGACTAGCAGGAACCATGTCCTTCATGCTGGAGCCACCACCAACTCTCACGCCATCTGTTGGGCCAACCTGTCTTGATGAACTGCTGCACGCACCCAATAAAACGATCAAAGAAAATAGAAAGTATCTTTTGAGATTCGAAAAATAGAATGGAATCATTTGATCACGCAGTTTTTTCAAATTGAGATTTTTTTTCTTCGCGCCACGGTGCAATCTTGGGCAGCAACATCAAACCAGGCAAAGCCAGTACAACGCAGATGATGAAGAAGTTAGTCCACCCAGTGACCTCAACAATGTAACCGGTCAATGCATTGATAAAAGTTCGCGGCACAGCAGATAAGCTTGTGAACAAAGCAAACTGAGTCGCGGTAAAGCGCGGATTGGTCTCTAGTGCAAGATAAGCCGTGAAAGCAGCCGTTCCAAGGCCCGCGGTGATAGCCTCAAAACCAATCACCCAAGATAAAACCCATAAATCAGGACCTGATTGAGCAAGCACAACAAAACCAAAAGTAGCCACAGCCTGCAACACTCCAAAAATCCATAAGCCTTTGTTGACGCCTGTTTTTAACATCCAATAGGCGCCCAGAATTCCGCCAAGGATGCTGGCCCAAAGACCTGCATTTTTTGCAACGAGGCCAATCTCAGTTCGGGTAAAGCCAAGCTCAATATAAAAAGGTGTGGCCAAAGCGCTTGCCATCGAATCACCCAGCTTGTAAAGAAATATAAATAACAAAATTAATGCTGCATGCTTCCAGCCTGAGCGATGAAGGAATTCATTAAAAGGCTCAATCACTGCCTCTCTGAGCGTTCTAGGTGGAGGGCCATACTCTCTTGGCTCAGAAACTAAGAGGGTTGTCAAAATGCCCGGCAACATGAATAAGCCAGTGATAAAAAATACCCAATCCCAAGTAATTAGATCTGACAAGATCAATGACAGTGATCCAGGTACAAGCGTTGATAACTTATAAGCATTTACAAAGAGAGCTGTGCCAGAGCCCATCTGACCCTCGGTCAACCACTCACGCCGATGAGCATCAACCACAATGTCTTGGCTTGCCGAGAAGAAAGCCACAACAGATGCTAAAAAAACCACGATCCAAATTTCAGTGCTTGGATTAAATTGCCCCATTAAGATCACAGCCAACATCACAGCAATTTGAGTCACGACCATCCAGCCGCGGCGACGTCCTAAAAATGGCAACTTGAATCTATCCATGGCAGGAGCCCATAAGAACTTCCAGGTGTAGGGCATACCTACCAATGCAAATAACCCAATCGCCTTTAAGTCAACGCCCTCACTCTTTAACCATGCTGAGAGCAAGTTATAAAGAATGAATAAAGGCAGACCACTAGAAAAACCTAGAAATATACAAACGAGTAATGCTTTGGTTTTACTTGGCCCGACGTGCTCGATAGACTGCAAGGCTTCCCCTTAGGTTAGGCAAAAACTCCACAGACTGTCCGCCATGGAAAACTACGCGATCAAGTAATTCAAGACCAACTGCTGGGGCCAAAGCTTCAAAATCAGCAATCGTTAAAACTCTGACGTTGGGCGTGTCGTACCACTGATAAGGCAATGATTTGGAAACTGGCATCCTTCCTAACAAGACTGCTGAGCGGTGTGACCAATGCCCAAAATTTGGGAATGAGACAATGCACTCTTTACCGACCCTGGCAATTTCACTCAGGATTCGAGCAGTTTGATGAATCGTTTGTAATGTTTGTGAGAGGATCACTTTGTCAAAGCTTTGATCTTCAAACAAAGCCAAGCCACCCTCAAGGTCCTGCTGCACAACATTCAAACCTTTTTGTACACAAGCCAAAACTTTGTCATCAGCCAACTCAACGCCATATACATGAGCTTGCTTAGCTACTTTTAGGTGGTGCAATAGGCTGCCGTCACCACATCCTACGTCCAACACCTGGGAGCCAGGCGCCACCCATTCTGCAATCGCGGCAAAATCTGAACGCATCATGATCGAATCTCCTGGGCAACTTGCTCAAAGTACGCTCTGACCAGGTTGTGATACCTAGAGTCCTCCAATAAGAAAGCATCGTGGCCATGAGGGGCATCAATCTCGCCATAAGTGACATCTAGCTTGTTGTCTAGCAAAGCCTTAACGATTTCACGACTGCGCTCTGGCGCAAAGCGCCAATCAGTCGTGAAACTCACCACCAAAAACTTGGCAGCAATATTTTTCATGACAGCACTGAGGTTGTTTGCAAAAGATTTTGCAGGATCGAAGTAATCTAGGGCCCGAGTGATCAACAAATAAGTATTGGCATCGAAATAATCAGCGAACTTTTCACCCTGATACCTTAAATAACTTTCAACCTCAAACTCAACGTCAAAATTAAAGTTGTATTCATCAGAAGCGCCATCGGCTCGTCTTAACTCACGGCCAAATTTTTCAGCCATATCATCGTCTGATAAATAAGTGATGTGGCCAATCATGCGTGCAACCCTCAAACCGCGCCTTGGTTTCACATCATGGGCGTAGTAATCTCCCCCATGAAAATCTGGATCGCTCAAAATTGCACTGCGAGCCACCTCATTGAAGGCAATGTTTTGTGCAGATAACTTAGGGGTCGATGCAATCACAATGCAGTGACCAATGCGATTGGGATACATCATGCTCCAAGCCATTGCCTGCATACCGCCAAGACTTCCACCCATCACCGCAGCAAATTTATCAATTTGAAAATGATCGGCCACTCGTGCCTGAGCATTTACCCAGTCTTCAACTGTCACAACCGGAAAGGAGGCCCCATATGGCTTACCAGTTGAAGGGTTCACGCTCATTGGACCCGTAGAGCCAAAACATGAGCCCAAATTATTAACGCCGATCACAAAAAATTGATTGGTATCTATAGGCTTGCCAGGACCGACCATGTTGTCCCACCAGCCCACATCATTCGGATCACTCACATTAATTCCAGCAACGTGGTGAGATGCATTTAGCGCATGACAAATCAAAATTGCATTACTTCTTTGAGCATTCAATTGCCCGTACGTTTCAACCACCAAGTTGTAATCAGCAATACTTGCCCCACTTTGCAACTTCAATGGTGTTGCAAAATTAAGTACCTGAGGCGTTACAAGCCCTAGGCTCATGCTGAGAATAAAACTCTCATTGGTAGCTCATTAAATTCAGTTGGTGACTTTTTAAAGCCACTTCTTGCATAACGATGCCAGCGGCCAACCACATAACTCATCATCATCGCAGCCCTGGTGCTGACCTCTTGACCATCAGCAGATTGAGTTAAACGACCCTGAGTTTGAGCAATGCGCAAAGATTGCTTTAATGAAGATTCAATGCGTTCGAAGATCTGCAAAATTCTTTCTTGCAAGCGCTCATCTTCAAGCCATAAAGCATCACCCAACAAAACTCGAATCATTCCAGGGTTTTTTTCACCAAAGCCCAATAACAACATCAAAATTTCCTGGGCTTGGCGATCGCCAGCTTCTTCACGCTCTGTGATTTGATTAATTAAGCCAAAAATAGTTTGTTCAATAAAGGCAATCAAGCCCTCAAACATCTGGGCTTTACTGGCAAAGTGGCGGTACAAGGCTGCTTCAGAAACGTCCAATCTTGCCGCCAAGGCCGCAGTTGTCACGCGATCACCCTTTGGGCTCTCCAACATTTCTGCCAATACTTGTAAAATTTGTATTTTTCGTTCGCCCGGACGCGGGCGTTTACGGACTGGGGCCGCAGAAGTGTTATCGGGTTCATCAGAGATGGGCATTTGATTAAATGGTGAGTTCATTTGAGTTTTTGCCAGTTTTTAAATAAGTGATGGATTGATTGTACTTCCAGAGAGACACGTCCTCGATTTTGAGTGTAAGCCCTAACATGTCTTTTAAACCATACGGTCTTTATGCCCAATTTTGAATACTCAAGCAAATGCCCCAATGTGTCATCGACCAAAATGGCTCTTTGAGGGGCGCATCGGTACTTATTTAAGAGTCTTTTGATCATCAGGTGATCTGGCTTGGGTCGCCATTGCTGATGAAGCTCCATATCTTCAATGGCCTCTACAGTTTTAAAGCACTTTGTGAGGCCCAACTCCTTCAAGACCTTCAATGCATAAGATTTTGGGGCATTGGTGAGTAAGATTTTTTCGCCAGGCAAGCGATTCAAAATGTGCCGCAGTCCTTTTTCACCCCGAACCATGCCCACCAAATCCTGCAAATGCCTCCCGCTGACCTCGTTAAAGAGATGGGTTTCATGTAAAAAATGGTGTGGATCGACCGAGTGATGTTTGACCAAGCCCAACAATGTGGCGCCATATAAGCGCCAATAATGGTTTCTTAATTGACTGGCGGCGTGATGATCTAAGTTTAAATGACGAGCCACATAGCTCGTCATTGCTTGATTGATAGATGGGAATATTGCACTCGATGCATCGTGCAATGTATTGTCTAAATCAAATAACCATAAAGGTTGGCGCATGCCAATCTCAATTAGCTCAATGAGATCGGATCATCGTACCAAAAGCTTGCTCGGTCAGAATCTCCAAAAGCAAAGAGTGTTCAATTCGGCCATCGATGATGTGTACTGAATTAACACCGCTTTTCGCTGCATCCAAAGCAGAAGAAATCTTTGGCAACATACCGCCAGAAATTGTGCCGTCCGCAAACAATCCCTCAATTTCTCTGGCAGTTAAATCAGTCAAAAGATTGCCGCTCTTATCCATCACGCCAGGAATATTGGTCATCAT
>CAXNHG010000047.1:0-5798 GCA_964202085.1 Polynucleobacter sp.
GTAGCCAAGTACTCTATCCAACTGAGCTACAGCCGCATTAAGACCGACATTATGCCATGGAAATTAAAAACTATATAACTCCTGCTGGCCACCAGCGCATGAAAGATGAACTTTTGCATCTTCTGGATGAAGAGCGTCCAGAAATCGTCAAAATTGTTTCGTGGGCCGCATCAAATGGTGATCGTTCTGAAAATGGTGATTATCAATACGGTAAAAAGCGTTTGCGTGAAATCGATCGGCGCATTTATTTTCTTACTAAGCGTTTAGAAGATGTCTTGGTAGTTGATCCTGAAGCGCGAGATAAAATCGATCAAATATTTTTTGGAGCAACGGTCTCTTATACAGATGAGACTGGTCAGGAGACCACCATTGCGATTGTGGGTGTTGATGAGGTCGATATGGAGAAAAATCATGTCAGCTGGATCTCACCGATTGCCAAAGCATTCATCAAAGCAAGAGAAGGTGACACCATTCAATTACAAACCCCTGAAGGTTTGAAAGAACTCGATATCTTAAAAGTTACTTACCAAAAACTCGAGTAATTTTTAAAACATCTTGATTTTGTCTTAAGCGACGCATCACTTTGGCTAAATGATAACGGCTTTCTACCTGAATCACAAAGCGAATACCCACAGCAGATTCGCTGAATCGATCATCCATCGCCACGTGAGCGATATTGGCATCAGCGGAGGTCAATGTGCCAGCAATGCGTGCCAAAACACCTTTGGCATTTTTGACATCCACACGAATCGCCACATCAAAACTTCTCTGAATGTCTTCTGACCAAACAACGTCAACCCAATGATCTGGATCGCGGAGATGGAGTCTTTGACCCTGGCGACATTCATGGGTATGAATCTGCAGTCCCTCGCCTTTACCAAGGTAGCCCATGATATTGTCCCCGGGAATTGCATGGCAGCAGGTCGGGAAAGACACTGACTCACCAGCATTGCCATCAATCATGATGGCCTGTTTGTGCTCAGGAATTTCATTGCCTGAGGTCTCCCACTCAGACGTGTCCAAACGCATTTGTTCAGAATGACCTTTACTCTCTCGAACGATCATTTCAATTCTTTTTGCCATGACCGCAGGAACACGATGACCCATGGCAATATCAGCGCACAATTCTTCGCGACCTTTACTGCCAGTCCAGTGCAACAGCTTTTCCCAAATATCATCCGTGACCAATGCAGCATCACCGCCTTGCTGACGCAAAGCCTGAGACAGCAAGCGCTCACCCAATTGAATAGCCTCTGAATAACGTCTGGTTTTGAGGTAATGACGGATGGCTGCACGAGCTTTGCCAGTTTTAATAAATGTGAGCCAAACAGGATTCGGTTGTGAATTCGGCGTCGAGCTGATTTCAATGATGTCGCCATTCTTTAACTCTGTTCTCAATGGCAACTGAACGCCATTCACTTTGGCGCCAACACACTCGTTACCTAAGTCACTGTGCACAGCGTAGGCAAAATCCAACGCTGTGGCGCCCCTTGGTAAGGCTCTGATTTGCCCTTTGGGGGTGAACACGTAAACCGCATCTGGGAATAAATCAATTTTGACATGCTCAAGAAATTCTTGAGAGTCGCCGCTGTTGTCTTGTATATCAACCAGTGATTGCAACCATTGATGGGCTCTGGTTTGCATTTCAGTAAGATGGTCATCACCATCTTTGTATGCCCAATGTGCGGCAACACCCTCTTCCGCTACGTGGTGCATGTCTTGGGTACGAATCTGAAATTCCACAGGCATGCCAAAAGGGCCTACCAAGGTGGTGTGCAGTGATTGATAGCCATTCAGTTTAGGAATCGCAATGTAGTCCTTGAATTTGCCAGGCATCGGCTTATACAATGCATGCAATACACCCAGAGTGCGATAGCACTCGTCAATGGATTTAACGGTCACACGGAAAGCGTAAACATCCAAGACCTGAGAAAAGCTCAAGTGCTTTTGGCGCATTTTCATGTAGATGCTGTATAAAGTTTTTTCTCTGCCTCGCAAGTCAGCCTCAAGACCTGATTTACTTAAAGTCATCCGCACGGCATCCAAGATCTTGGCAACCATTTCTTTGCGATTACCTCTGGCTTTTTTAATTGCCTTATCCAAAGTGGCGTATCTGAATGGTGATGAGTGTCTAAAACTTAAATCTTGTAACTCTCTGTAAACCAAATTTAAACCAAGGCGGTGAGCAATGGGTGAATAAATTTCTGAAGTTTCAAGTGCGACTCTTTTGCGCTTGACTAAAGTGGTTGCATCAAGCGTGCGCATGTTGTGCAAGCGATCTGCCAACTTCACCAAAATCCCTCGAACATCTCTGGCCATAGCCATGAACATTTTTCTAAAACTCTCGGCCTGCGCTTCTGCCTGACTTTGGAACTCTAACTTGTCTAGTTTGGTTAGACCTTCCACCAATTCAGCAACTTTGCCGCCAAAGATTTCTATTAACTCTTGCCGAGTGCTGCCAGTGTCTTCAATAACATCATGCAACAAAGCAGCCATGATCGATGGAGCGTCCAAGTGCCAACTAGCGCAAAGCTCAGCAACGGCTAAAGGGTGGGTGATATATGGTTCGCCGCTTTGACGATATTGACCTAGATGAGCTGAATCAGCGTATTGAAATGCTTTTTTGACCAAAGCAATTTCATCAGGCTTTAAATGAGAGATTTTTTCAATGAGGCCAGCTAAAGAAACAACTTGTGGCTTTGGGGGGTGAGCCGGCTGGAATGTGGGTCCGAATAAATGCCGGCTTGACTGCTCTAGGAGGGCGGCTAGGATGCCTTGGGCATCTGGGTTTGGCGCCACCTTGTCACCTCTTATAGAGGTACTTTAACCAACATGTCTCGATCTGTAACGCCAGCAGCCACTTCACGCAAAGCAATCACGGTTGGCTTGTCCTTAGCGTTTACTCTGGGGGTATGACCTTGCGCTAATTGACGAGCGCGATAGGTAGCAGCTAGAACCAATTCAAATCGATTAGGGATGATTTTTAAGCAATCTTCTACAGTAATACGGGCCATGTGTTTATCTCAAAAAGTGCTAGGAATACCCAAAGGATAACTCACTTGAGCAAAAGTAGCAGAAAGTTCACTTTTGCTTGTTTGTGGCGCCGAGTTCTTGGGTCAATTCTTGGGTCAATTTTTGATGTCTGACCAATTGAGAATTCTTGCGCAAGCGACTGGCCAAAACTACTTGATTTAACTCAGCCAAGGCAGTATCAAAGTCGTCATTGATCACCAAGTAATCTGCTTCAGATATATGCGTTAATTCTTCTTTAGCAGCAATCACCCTTTTTTGAATAGTGGCCTCATCATCTTGAGCACGGTGAAGTAAACGATCTTCTAGGGCTTGTATCGATGGCGGCAAAATAAAAATCCAAATTGCTTGAGGGATGATGGCTTGCACCTGGCGAGCTCCTTGCCAATCAATTTCTAAAATGACATCTCTGCCATTTTTCATTTGGGACTCAATCCAAGATTTGGATGTGCCGTAATAGTTGCCATGCACTTTGGCCGACTCCAAAAAATCACCGGCTTCTTTGCGCGCTAAAAATTCAGTTTCGCTAAGAAAGTTGTATTCACGGCCATTCACTTCACCAGGTCTTGGGGCACGGGTGGTACACGAGACTGATAGGTCTATACCGGTATCTTGCTTGAGGAGTGCATTCACCAAAGAGGATTTACCTGCCCCCGAAGGAGCAACGACCATCAACATGCTACCGGTATAAGTCATCAGAAATCCTCTAAAACCATTAACTGGGTAATATTTAAACCCGAAGTTAGATCCAAATTTAAAACATTACTCAAGATTCTGCACCTGCTCACGCATTTGCTCAATCAATAATTTGACTTCAATCGATGCGTTACTGCTCTCTTGAGACACCGACTTGGATCCCAATGTATTGGCTTCACGGTTTAATTCTTGCATCAAGAAATCCAACCGCTTGCCCACCGGTCCGCCTTTTTTAAGCGCTGACTCTACAGCGTCTAAATGTGTTTTTAAGCGCTCAAGCTCTTCGGCAACATCTATGCGCACACCATACAAAACAACTTCTTGCTTGATGCGCTCTGACACATCGTTTTTTGCCACAGCTTGACCTTGTGCATCAATGCCTGTGAGTATCTCAGTTAAGCGCTCGGTGAGCTTGGCTTGGTGGGCAGCAATGATTTGCGGAATCAATGGCTTTAATTGCTCAACAATCGCTCTGATGCCATTCACGCGCTCCATCAAGATCTTGAGGAGAGCCTTACCTTCGCCCTGCCGACTAACCTTAAGAGCTGTCAAAGCTTCTGTAGCGGCTTCCAATGTCAGCTTGCGCCACAGTTCATCATCCACATTCTTTTCATTGATCACGCCTGGCCAGCGCAAGATTTCACCCATGCGCATATTTCCAGCATTCGGCATTTCTTTCAAAACAGCAGCTTCTAGCGCTTTGAGGCTTTTCAGGCTGTCTGAATTTAATAAATCTGTTGATTGAGTTGAGGCTTCGGTTTCGCGGTGCACATTGATGCGGAACTCCAACTTGCCACGGCCCAACTGTTTGGTAACCTGTTCACGCAAAGACATTTCTGCGGAACGGCACTCTTCAGGTGAACGTATGTTCAAATCTAGGAAACGGCTATTTACTGAACGGCATTCAACCGCTACAGTTGCATAGACTCCGCCACCCAGGTCTAATTGCCTGGAGGCACTACCAAAACCGGTCATACTTTCTATCATTCATCCATTGTAAAGTCCTAACATGACAATATCCAAACGCCCCAGCAATCGCCAAGCCGAAAATCTTCGCCAAATTGCCATCATTCGTGGTTTTACCAAGCACGCAGAAGGTTCTGTATTGGTGAAATTTGGCGATACACACGTGCTTTGCACCGCCTCCATCCTTGAAAAAGTGCCTCCTCATCAAAAAGGCAGTGGCGAAGGTTGGGTCACCGCCGAATACGGCATGTTGCCTAGGGCCACCCATACCAGGGGTGATCGTGAAGCCGCCAAGGGCAAGCAAAGTGGTAGAACCCAAGAAATTCAGCGCTTGATTGGCCGCTCCATGCGCAGCGTGTTTGATCTCAAGTTACTGGGTGAGAGAACCATTCATTTAGATTGTGATGTTCTTCAAGCCGATGGCGGCACCAGAACAGCAGCCATCACCGGGGCTTTTGTGGCAGCCCGTGATGCTGTGCATCAATTATTAGAAAAGAAATTTATCACTCAAGATCCAATCAAAGATCATGTGGCGGCTGTTTCAGTGGGTATTTATGAGGGCACGCCCGTGCTTGACTTGGACTATGCCGAAGACTCTGCTTGTGACACAGATATGAACGTTGTCATGACTGGCCAAGGCGGCATCATTGAGGTTCAGGGAACAGCCGAAGGTCCAGCGTTTTCTAGAAAAGAACTTGATCAACTCTTGAACTTGGCTGATAGCGGCATCAAAGAGTTGGTGAAACTTCAAAAAGAAGCTTTAGCAAAAAAATAATGTCTTCCAAGAAAATTGTCTTAGCTTCCAATAATTCTGGGAAAGTTAGAGAATTTAACGCCTTACTCAGCCCCCTGGGCATTGAAGTAACGCCACAGGGTTTGCTGGGCATTCCATCTTGTGAAGAGCCCTTTCCCACCTTTGTTGAAAATGCCATCACCAAAGCCAGGCACGCCAGCAAGCTAAGTGGCTTACCTGCACTAGCTGATGATTCTGGCATTTGTGTTGATGCGCTGGGCGGTATACCAGGAGTGCTATCAGCCCGATTCGCTTTGAGTGATCAAAAAAAAGATCCTTCAGATGCTGATAACAATGCGCTATTAATTAAAAA
>CAXNHG010000048.1:0-5762 GCA_964202085.1 Polynucleobacter sp.
CAAGGATAACTTCCAGGGTTGGCAGGTTGATGTGTTGACAGCTGACATGGGTTTGCCAGGTCAGGTGCGCATGAAGGAATCAAAACGCACGCCATTATTTAACGGCCCTCTAGAGTGTCGTTTGTTTAGGTTTGACATGAAAAAGTCCGATCTGACATGAAGATTTTGATTAAAAATAAAGCCACATTCTTTTTTCTTGATTTGTCAAGAAATTTCATGATAAAATAATCATTATGAAACCTAAATCAGTCAAAGAAAAATTTGCTTCGCAAGCTTCGCCAGAGCTTTTAGCAGCCATGAGGCAAATGGCTGAGGAAGAGGGTAAGCAATTTCAGGCTTTATTGGACGAGGCAATGCGTGAGTTTTTGGAGCGAAGAGGTACTAATAAGCCTCGTCAACATGTCATGGAGCAGCTTGGTTTAAGTATTCAAGAGTTTGATAGTTTGTATCAAAAATTAGCCAAGTAATTGCATGGCAAAAATAGACTACTTAACTACTGTTGAGGTATTGGCAATTCATGCCATCATGATTAGAAAATACGGCGGAATTTCAGGTGTTAGAGATCTTGGTGCTTTGGAGGCGGCATTATTTAGGCCGCAAACCGGATATTATTCTGACATCATTGCTCAAGCCGCTGCTCTAATGGAAAGTCTTGCAATCAATCACCCCTTCTTGGACGGTAATAAAAGAGTTGCATTTTCAGTTGTCGATGTATTTTTGAGAATTAATGATTGTCAATTGGTGGCTGAAAATAACAAGATTCACAAAGAAATGATGAAGATGTTTGATCGTCAAACATTTGATTACGAACATATTGAGCCATGGTTAAGAAAGCTTGTTGGAGTAAAGCACTAGTAGAATGGTAAAAATTTAGGAAAAGAGATTATGGAATTTAAAACTTATATGTGTTTAATTTGTGGCTGGGTCTACGATGAAGAGGCCGGTCTGCCTGATGAAGGTATTGCACCTGGAACATTATGGAAAGACGTTCCTATGAACTGGACTTGTCCAGAATGCGGAGCACGCAAAGAAGATTTTGAGATGACGGTCATTTAAATCGGCCCAATTCATAAAGCCACCTTCGGGTGGCTTTGAAGTTTTAAATGTAATATTTTTGTTGTTTATAGTATTTAAAGTATGGATATGAGTAAAAACGAAGAACTATTCCTAAGAGCCCAAAAAACTACTCCAGGCGGTGTTAATTCTCCGGTGAGAGCATTTCGTCAAGTTGGGGGAACACCACGTTTTGTAAAACGTGCCAAAGGGGCTTATTTTTGGGATGCTGATGACAAGCAATACGTCGACTGCATTGGATCATGGGGTCCAATGATTGTGGGTCATGCCAACCCAGAAGTAGTTAAAGCTCTTCAGGATGCCGCTGTTAATAGCTTTAGTTATGGTGCTCCGACTGAAGGTGAAATTGTGATGGCAGAGCGTATCTGTCAACTAGTACCAAGTATTGAGAGAGTTCGACTAGTTTCTAGCGGAACAGAAGCCACGATGAGTGCATTGCGTTTAGCGCGTGGTTTTACTGGTCGAGATTTGATCATCAAGTTTGAGGGTTGTTACCACGGCCATGCTGATAGCTTATTGGTCAAAGCTGGTTCAGGAATGTTGACCTTTGCAGACAGTACTAAAAACGCACCTTCATCTGGTGGTGTGCCGCAAGATTTAGTGAAGCACACCTTGGTGCTGCCATATAACGATGTTGAAGCTCTTGAACTTGCTTTCAAGCAGAACGCAGGGAAGATTGCTGCGCTCATAGTAGAACCCATTGCTGGCAATATGAATTTGATTCAGCCAAGCACTGCCTTTGTTAAAGCAATGCGTGAGCTCACGACTAAAGAGGGTGCTGTACTTATTTACGATGAAGTGATGACCGGTTTTAGGGTCGCACTTGGAGGAGCACAGAGCCTTCATGGCATCAAACCTGATTTGACTTGCTTGGGTAAGGTCATGGGTGGCGGTATGCCGATGGCAGCCTTTGGTGGTCGTGCTGACATCATGAACAAATTAGCCCCATTAGGCAATGTGTACCAAGCCGGTACTTTGTCTGGTAATCCATTGGCAGTTGCTGCTGGATTGGCCAACTTAGATATCATCACGCGAGCAGGCTTTTTTGATTGCTTGACTACTCAAACTAATAAGTTTGTGAATGGTATGCAAGAACGAGCCAAGCAGGCAGGAGTTCCATTTTCTGTAGATAGCGTGGGCGGTATGTTTGGTTTGTATTTCTCGGAAAAAGTACCAACCTCTTATGCTGAAGTAACAGCCAGTGATATTGAAGCCTTCAAAAAGTTCTTCCACTTGATGTTGGGTAACGGTGTTTATTTAGCGCCATCTGCCTATGAAGCAGGTTTCTTATCGATTGCTCATGATGATACGGTTCTAGCGGAGATGTTCAAAGCTGCTGAAATTTCATTTACAGCGATGGCACAGCAATAGTTGATGAATAATATTTATGCCATCGGTGATGTACAAGGCTGCAATCAGCAACTCAAACAACTCATCAAAAAATTACCCAAAGAGTCCAAGATTATTTGTATTGGTGACTTGGTCAACCGTGGCCCTGATTCTTTAGGGGTACTACGAACACTTAAGTCTTTACAAGAAGCTGGTAAAGCAGAATGCATTCTAGGTAATCATGATCTACATTTACTAGCTAGAGCTTCAGGTATCCGTGGCCCCAAATCGTTGGATACCTTGGATGACATTCTCAAGGCGCCAGATAGAAAAGAATTGATTGATTGGTTAAGACATCGTCCGATGGCTTTGTACAGCGGCAAAGAAAACTTAAATACTCTTTTTGTGCACGCAGGCATCTTGCCCCAGTGGAATGTCACTAAAACTCTTGAGTTAGCCCATGAGTTGGAGAAAGTATTACGCCATAAAAACTATGCCAAGTCACTTGTGGAGATGTATGGCAACACACCGAACCAGTGGAATGACAAACTCAAAGGCGCGGAGCGCTTAAGGGTCATTATTAATTCGCTTACTAGGTTACGCTTTTGCACTACTGAAGGCGTCATGGAGTTTGAGAGTAAAGAAGGTGTTGGTGATGCACCTAAGGGTTATATGCCTTGGTTTGAGGTTCCAAACAGAAAAACTCAAGACACCAAAATTATTTTTGGCCATTGGTCTACTTTGGGACTCTTAAAGAAAAAGAATGTGTTGGGCTTAGATACCGGTTGTGTCTGGGGTGGCCAACTCACAGCCATGTCATTAGGCAAAAAGCCACAATTTATTGAGGTTCAAGGATTAAAAAGACCTATTGGGCTTTAGTCATTGAAAATTAATTATTCAAGCGACTCTTTTTTGACTACGGCATATCTAATTAACGTATTTTTCCTAGCCTCATCATGTTGCACGACTGGTAAAGGGTAGTCTCTGCCCATACGCACACCCGCCATCTCTAGTTCAATCTCACCGGCAGTCCACGGAGCATGTATGGTCTTCTTAGAAAGTTTGGATAACTGAGGTAAATACTTTTTAATAAATTTACCTTCCGTATCAAATTTCTCAGATTGAGTAATTGGATTAAAGATGCGGAAATAGGGTTGTGCATCACAACCGCTTGATGATGCCCATTGCCAACCGCCATTATTAGCTGAAAAGTCAAAGTCATTAAGATGATCTGCAAAGTATTGCTCACCCCAGCGCCAATCTATCCCTAAATCTTTAATTAAGAAGCAAGCCACGACCATGCGCAAACGATTGTGCATATAACCACTTTGATTGAGTTGATGCATGGCTGCATCAACCAACGGATAACCTGTCTTACCTTCACACCAAGCTTTAAATAGCTTTTGTGCTTTTGCGCCACTCTCCCAAGCTATCTTGTCATAGTCAGGTTTGAACGATTCATGGCCAGAAGTGCCATGTAAGAGTGCTTTCTTACCAACAGATGGAGCAAGTCTTGGATGGTTGCTCAAAATCATGAAATAAAAGTCACGCCAAATCAGTTCTGATAACCAAATAGTGGCTCCCATACTGCCAGCAAACATTCGACGATGCGCCTCGCGCACCAGTGCTCGAATCGAAATTGTGCCAAAACGGGAATGCACTGATAAGTAGCTTGGACCTTTCACTGCAGGAAAATCACGCGTAGCGTGATAGTGGTCCATGCGTTCTATAAACTGTTCAAACAGTTCTGAAGCACCCGTCATACCAACTGGTAAGTAAGACTCAATTCCGGTTGCTTCAAAGCCCATCGATTTAAGTGATGGAAATGGTAAATCTAATTTTTTTGGAATAGCAGCAAGCTTACCACTATCCAAATCCACTGCATGCGCATCTAAGTCGGTTGCTTGTAACCTTTTAAGCCAAGCATTTTTAAAAGGTGTAAATACAGAAAACACACCACCTTGACCTGTGAGCACCTCTTTATTTTCAAAAATCACATGATCTTTATAGCCATGAAAGGCCACATCATGTTCTTCTAAAGAAAAAGAAATAATTCGATCTCGTTCAATGGCGGCTGGTTCGTAATCTTTGTTGGTAAAAACAGCATGAACGCCTAGTTCAGTTGCTAGTTGAGGAATGATCTCTGTAGCTTTGCCATGGCGAACAATGAGAACGCCACCTTTACTACGCAGTTCAGTATCGATTTCTTGTAAAGATTGCCAAATGAAATCAATGCGCCTATCTTTTTGAAGACCTCTATCTAATAAGTGGGACAGAATGTCAGTGTCAAAAACAAAAGTGACCCATACTTGCTGGCATGACTGAAGAGCCGCACGCATAGCATGGTGGTCATGGAGGCGTAAATCGCGGCGGAGCCAGACAAGTCCAGAGTTAGGTTTCATAGTCTATAAATACGTATTATTTGATTTTTACTAAGAAACTTAATGATATCGGCCTTTAGAAAAAATGTATTGGTCCATTTGACTTGTGTAAAAATCACTTTATGACCCTAAAAACAGTGGATGTCCAGCATCTTGCTAATCAATTCTTAATTGCTATGCCTGGCATGGTGGATGATTACTTCGCTGGATCTGTCATCTACCTATGTGATCACACACCGACTGGGGCTATGGGTTTGGTCATTAATCGACCTACTGATGTGGATCTTGCCACTGTCTTTGATAAGGTTGACCTCAAATTAGAAATCCAACCTAAAGCTATTGAGCCTGTTTACTTTGGGGGCCCTGTGCAAACTGATCGCGGTTTTGTGTTGCATGAGAAAAAACAAGGTGAGCACACCACTCATTACAGTTCTTCTCTCAGAATCCCTGGTGGCTTGGCCATGACCACATCCAAAGATGTCTTGGAAGAGGTTGCGGCGGGCCATGGCCCAGCTCGCTTCTTAATGACCTTAGGTTATGCCGGTTGGAGTGCTGGGCAATTAGAAGATGAGATTGCTCGTAATGGATGGCTCAATGTACCAGCGCCTTCTGAGGAAATGGCGCATATCATTTTTGACACTCCTGATGAATATAAGTACCAAAACGTTTTGGCACTATTGGGCATTGAGCAAAGCTTCTTATCAACGACGGCTGGCCACGCTTAATGTCGCAAACGATTCTGGCTTTTGATTTTGGTGAAAAGCGGATTGGTGTTGCTGTAGGCAACACCATTACAAAAACAACAGAACCATTAAAAATCATTCAAGAGAAAAACCAAGATGACAAATTTCAAGCCATAGAGCGACTCATCCAAGAGTGGCAGCCACAAATATTAGTTGTGGGTTTACCAACTCATCCGGATGGCGCTGAGCATGAGATGACTCAAAAAGCCAAACGATTTGGTAATCAACTAAAGGG
>CAXNHG010000049.1:0-5669 GCA_964202085.1 Polynucleobacter sp.
AGCAACCCTGGATATCAGCCGTTACTTTGGTTATGGTGGTTGGACTGCAGCCTATGCGTCGATTTCTATTTGGGGATTGCTGTTTATTTTTTATACTCAGTTTTCAGTTTGGAAAAATAAACAAGTCGCTCAATCATGAAAAAAACACACTCCAGCCTATTCCCCATCGGTAGTCAATTACGTCATAAGAAAACGGGTGGATTTTATTTGGTAATTGGTTTAGCCAAAATTGAGGCAACCCTTGAAATGACTTATGTCTACGAATCAATGCAAACTCATGATTACTGGATTCGGCCTCAAGCAGAAATGGAAGACGGACGCTTTGAATTAGTTGATTGATTTTTTCAAAGAAGAAATCACAATACCCGCAACAATCATCATAAATGCCAGTCCATGAAACAACTCAGGTGGCTCACCCAGCAAAGCGACTGACATCAAGGCAGTGAATAGCGGTATCAAGTTGGCAAAAAATGCGGCCATCGCGGGGCCTGCTGCCGTCACACCCAAACCCCAACAACGATAGGCAATCAGCGATGGTGCAATCGCTACAAAGATCAGTAATGCAATCGTAGATTTTGTGAACTCAAACACCACAGCATCAGCCGCCCATTCAACACCTAAAAAAGCGGTCGACCAAAATACGCCGAAGAGTACTTGTGCTAACAAGAACTCAGCCCAAGGCCATTGACGCTCAGTGCTCTTGCCGGGGCGACTCAACATCCAGCTATAAAAGCCCCACAAGATGGTGGCTAACAAGATATACAGATCACCAATCACCAACTGGATATCCAAGATTCTGGATAAGTCACCGCGCGTCAGAACAATCACCACCCCCAGCAAAGAAATCAAGGCGCCCATCATTTGCTTGAATTGCACTGCTTGTTGATAGAACAATGCGCCGATTATGATCATCCACATGGGCATGCTGCCACCGATCAAGGTCACATTGATCGGTGTTGATGTTTCTAAAGATAGGTATAAAAGTGCGTTATATGAACCAACGCCGAGCAAACCCAGCCAGAGAAAACGAATCTTGTTCTGCCAAATGGGGGCATCAGATTTGAACAACTTCCAAGCAATGGGCAATAAGATCAGTCCAGCCAGTAGCCAGCGCAAGGTATTGAGCATGATGGGGGATATCTCACCCACCGCCAAACGCCCCACAACGGCATTGCCTGCCCAAAGGATCGTGGGCAATACCAAGTAAAAGATAACGCGGGGCGTTAGTGGGCTCATTGAATAATTATGACTATTGGCAGCATGACTAAAGATGGCGATGCTAGCATGTCTGATCTAGCGGATTGCTCATTTTGCTGCTCTTAGGTATCCTCACCTTATTAGAAGAAGGTCATCATGAATCAAGACGAACGCATCACCAATCTAGAAATCAAGTTAAGTTTTTCTGAAGACTTGCTAGAAGAGTTAAATCAAACTGTCTTTAAACAACAACAACGCATTGAATTGTTAGTGAAGGAAATACAAGCGCTCAAATTGCAGATGGCGAGCCATATGCCCTCAGATGGGAACAATCCTGGAGACGAGAGACCACCGCACTATTGATGTTTGATCAATACTGATGCCTGATCAAGACTTTTGTGCCAAACCTTCCATGGCCAAAGCGTAGCCTTGGATACCAAAGCCCACAACAATACCTGCAGCCACTGGTGAAATGTAAGAGTGATGCCTGAAGGCTTCGCGCGCATGCACATTAGAGATGTGCACCTCGATCACAGGTAAACCACTCATGGCAGCAATGGCGTCATGCAAAGCCACTGAAGTGTGGGTGTAAGCACCAGGATTAAACACAATGCCCTGCACCGTGCCAGCCCGATGAGCCAAACCAGCTTCCTGAATCTTATCGATCAATGGACCTTCATGATTACTCTGCAAAAACTCAACGTCAAAGTCCAAGCGTTTAGCCGTGTCTTTGCAAAGGGTTTCCACATCCGCCAAAGTACTTGAACCATACTTTTCTGGCTCACGTGTACCCAAGAGGTTCAAATTAGGACCGTTAAGGACAATGATTTTTTTCATGATGATTGAAGTATAGCGCTGATAAATTGCTTATTCCAAGCACTTCTGGTGGATTTTTTTGGTCTGCTTTAAGGTTGTTCTGAGACTATCTAGATCTATTTCCAGCGCTCACAACTCACTTCAATGGTGCCTTGATGGCTGCTCAGCATCAAATGACCATCTTGGATGGTGGCCTGTATTTGCATGCTGCGTTCAGCCCAACGAGCTAACTCTTGAGAAATATCCGAGGGCACGCGGTAAACCGATAGCTTGTCCATGCGGGTGAGCTTGTTCTGAATGCCCTTCCACCAAACTTCAGCAGCATGATGATAGGTATAGACCACGACCTTATCTGATTTTGAGCAAGCACGGCTCAAGGGCTTTTCTTCTGGCTGACCAACTTCCACCCATAAACGAGTTTGTCCCGTGAAATCCTTTAACCAAACATCAGGCTCATCAGTATCGGATAAGCCGGCACCAAAGACCAATTGACCATCACCTTGGCAAAGGTCATTTAAAAGATGGGCATTGAATGACAAAGCCAATAAACGCATCATCATGCGCTCATCAGTTTCGCTGGGATGTCTGGCCAAAGTTAAGCTGTGGTCAGCGTAATAGGCATGGTCAATATCAGCGACTGAGAGAGTGACTTTGAAGATGGTGGATTTAATGGCCATGAATGTTTCAGTTTTCTGTGCAATTTCACAGGAGTCTGCGAAAATTCCATTATGAAGCAATCAAACACCCCCGAAGAGTATTTGGCTCCCGAAAAGCCAAGTAAGTCTGAAATAAAGCGTCGTTTAGAGGCTAGACAGTATCTTGCTGAAGAAATCAGTCAGATGTCTGATAAATGGAAACTCATGCCAATACCCGAACGCCTCTTAGATGCTCTCAAACAAACACCCAATGTGAGAACCCATGGTGGTATCAGACGCCATATTCAATATTTGGGCAAAATCATGGGCGCCATGAGCGAGGAAGAAGTTGATGGCATCAAACAAGCCTTGATTGGTATTGTGGGCAGCAAAAAAGCCAGTAAGATGAAAATCTAAATTATTGTTATTGATTGGAGACCTTTATGAAAATCACCAGTTCAAGCTTTCAAGATCAGTCCGTTATTCCGGGTCAGTATGCTTTTGCGATCAAAGATCCCAACACACACATCACCCTATCAAGCAATGAAAATCCTCATTTGGCTTGGTCAGACTTTCCCAAAGATACCCAATCATTTGCATTGATTTGTCATGACCCTGATGTACCAAGTAAGGGTGATGATGTGAACCAAGAAGGCAAAGTGGTTCCGGCAAGTTTGCCGCGCGTTGATTTTTACCACTGGGTTTTGGTGAACATTCCAAATGCTGTTCATACGATTGCTGCTGGCAGCCATAGCAATGGCACCACCTTCAAAGGTAAATCAGCAGAGCAAAGCCCAGTAGGTTCGCCAGGCGTTAATGACTACACCGCTTGGTTCAAAGGCGATGCTTCAATGGAAGGTCTTTACTTTGGTTACGATGGCCCTTGCCCACCATGGAATGATGCGATCAAGCATCACTATGTTTTTACGGTCTATGCGCTCAATACTGCCAACGTTGCTTTGAAGGGTGCATTCACAGGTGCAGAAGCATTGACAGCGATCAAACCGCACATCATTGCACAAGCAAGCATCACAGGTATTTATAGCTTGAATCCAAGTGTGGCGATTTAATCAAATAATTTTTAAATGAATTCTTAACTTATCACTCAGCCTCGGCTAATTCAGGTCGAGGCTGATTTTTTTCAGTTTGCATGGTGGCCAGAATTGCTACGCCGCATAGCACCACCGCCATTCCTAAGACTTGAATGAGGGTGATTTTTTCACCTAAGAAAAACCAACCAAGAAATATTGTTGCGATCGGTCCCAACATACCAGCTTGAGCAGTCAAGCCAGATCCAATTCGATTGACCGCGATCATCACCATCAGCATGGGCATGAAAGTACAAAACAAAGCATTAAAGAGACTCAATTGATACACCTCAGGCACTTGCGTCCATAAATGTGTGGGGTTCAAGATCAATGCCTGAGCAGTACTGAAAAATGTTGACGATGCACTGGCGTATGCAACCAAGCGAATACTTCCCACCCGCCCCACGATCTCACCGGCAAAGATTAAATAGACGGCATAAGAGATAGCACTCAAAAATACCAGCATGCCACCCCAGGCTATCGATGGACCCATGGCGTGAAGATCGTGCGAGAACACAATGATCACTCCTGCGTAGGCAAGAAGCAAAGCCAACCACTGCTGCGCGTGAATTTTCTTTTTAAGAAAGAGTATTGAGATCAACAAGATAATCGTAGGGTTGAGATAGAGAATGATTCTTTCTAATCCAACAGTGATGTATTGCAAACCTAAGAAGTCTAAATAGCTCGAAAGGTAATACCCCACAAAACCTAAAAAGATGATGCTTAAGATGTCGCGTTTGGCCATGGGTGATGGTTGATGATGACGTGATGACCACCATACAGCCACCCAAAAAAATGGCAAAGAAAAAAGCATTCTCAATGACAACACGGTGGCGGGATCGACCCCATATTGATAGCAAAGTTTGACCACGATTGCTTTGGCCGAGAACAAAATGGATCCCAATCCAGCAATGAGCAGCGAGCTGAGAAGAAAGGATCTTTGCATGCGTTGGACTTTAAAGGGGCTTTATTGAGTATGAAAGCTTAAATGACCAAACGTCTGGTAAGAGACGTTCAATCGCTATGAAGAAACAGCCCATAGTTTAAACGAGCAGAAAGTGCTTAAAAAGCCTAAAATACAGCCCGTGAACGCACCTTTCAATCCCTCTCTGATCCCTAGCTCGCCAAGATTAGATTCTTACCCTAAATATTGGGCTGAATGTTTTGGTACGGCCCCCTTCTTGCCGATGAGTCGAGAAGAGATGGACAAGCTTGGCTGGGATAGTTGCGACATCATCATTGTGACTGGGGATGCTTATGTTGATCACCCAAGTTTTGGCATGGCCATCATTGGGCGCTTGCTTGAGGCACAAGGCTTTCGAGTCGGCATCATTGCTCAACCAGATTGGCAATCAGCCGATCCGTTCAAGGCCTTGGGCCAACCTAATTTGTTTTATGGCGTAGCTGCTGGCAATATGGATTCGATGATCAATCGTTACACGGCTGAACGCAAAGTCCGCAGTGACGACGCTTACACAGCGGGTGGCATGGGTGGCAAGAGACCTGATCGCTGTTCCTTGGTTTATGCCCAGCGCTGCCGTGAAGCTTACCCTGATACCCCTATAGTAATGGGGGGTATTGAAGCTTCATTGCGTCGTATTGCGCACTACGACTACTGGCAAGACAAGGTGCGTCGCTCTATATTGATTGATGCAAAAGCCGATATTTTGCTTTACGGCAATGCTGAAAGAGCTGTGGTTGAAATTGCTCATCGCTTGGCTAAGGGTGAAAAGATCGCTGACATCAATGACATTCGTGCCACTGCTTTTGTCAGACGTCACCCTGCTCCAGGTTTCACAGAAATTGATTCAAGCACGGTGGACGTACCAGGTGTGATTGATGCGGCGATCAATCCTTACCTAACACCTGATGAGCAAGCCAAAGAACAAGGCACCAGTTGTAAAAAGACCGATGGCACTCTCGAACAACAACC
>CAXNHG010000050.1:0-5663 GCA_964202085.1 Polynucleobacter sp.
GGCAACCAATACATCCATCGTGCCTTTTTTGAAGGACTCTAAAATTTGCATGCGCTCAATCTGACTCTTGTCTCCATGAATCGCGCCAGCTTTGATACCACTGCGCTCTAGAGCGCTGGCCAATTTTCCGCAACCAATACGACTGTTGGTGAATACAAGCGCCTGTCGGGTCAAGCCTTGCTGAATACGCGCCTTTAGAACTTTGATGACAGCGTCTTTCTTTTGCTCTGACGGCACCATGTGTATCACTTGGCGCACAGTGTCTGCAGCCGCATTTTGCCTAGCGACCTCAATGGTCACCGGATCTCGCAAATAGCTTTGTGCTAATTTTTTAATCTCTGACGAAAAAGTGGCTGAGAATAAAAGTGTCTGACGCTTTGCTGGAATCAAACCAATGATGCGTTGAAGATCTGGCAAGAAGCCCATATCCAACATACGGTCTGCTTCATCCAAAATCAAAAACTGCACTTGAGATAAATTCGCATTTTTTTGACCAATGTGATCTAGCAAGCGACCCGGGGTGGCAATTAACAGCTCAACACCTGAGCGCAATAAACTTGTTTGGGCGGACATATCAACACCACCAAACACCACCGCGGTTCTGATATCGGTGTACTTGGCGTATTTGAATGCGTTATCAGCAACCTGATCTGCCAACTCACGTGTTGGAGTTAAAACCAAAGCACGTATTGGATGCCTGGCAGGCGATGCGCTGCTGCTGGCCATTGGCAAGATGTTTTGCAAAATGGGTAAAACAAAGGCTGCAGTTTTACCTGTACCCGTTTGTGCAGCACCCATCACATCTTGACCCTTCAAAACATGTGGCATCGCTTGCGCTTGAATCGGCGTAGGGATTGTGTAGCCCTGTTCTAAAACGGCGCGCAGGATTGGTTCGGAAAATCCGAAATCGGTAAAACTTGGGGGGATATTGGTTTGCTCTGTACTCACAGGGCTCTATTATGAGGCCTGTGAGTATTTAACACTGATTTATTGCTTAATTGCTTAATTGTGCCCGATTGAAGGTCAACTTAAAGAGCGGCAATACCAGCCTTAGCAATTTCAGCATCTTCGTTTGATTTAACACCTGAAACACCAACGGCTCCGATTGTTTGGCCGTCGATCACGATGTTCACGCCACCCTCAAGCGTTCCCTGAAGAACGGCTGTCGCATTTAGAAATGAGTAACGACCGCCATTGATGACGTCTTCATAAATTTTGCTCTCACGACGCCCTAAAGCTGATGCACGACCTTTTTCTTGAGCAATATAAGCTGACACAGGTGGGCAATTGTCACGGCGTGTAAAGCCCAATAAGTGGCCTCCATCATCAACCACCGCAATACATACTGCCCAGTTATTTTTCTCAGCGTGAGCATTGGCTGCGGCCAAGATTTTTTGTACATCCGATTGATTTAAATAAGCTTTTTGACTTGGCATGCTGTTCTCCTGTGAAAATTTATGTTTTTTAAGACTTTGTACGATACCTTAAATTGAGCTTTTCGTCCCCCTGCCTCAGCCTGATTTTACGAAGAAAGTATCAAGAACACCGTCGCAGACTCTCAGCTAATCACAATAAATAGTTAATATTAATATATAATGTAAATAACTTATTAATCAATTGGTGAGCTTGATGGATGCAAAAGAGAAACTATCGATGAGCGAAAGGGTGCAGTTTGATATTGCTGCGATGAGAGATAACGCTGACAAAGCCTGTCGTATGATGAAAACATTGGCCAACCGCGATCGCTTGATGTTGCTTTGCCAATTAAGCCAAGGTGAGAAGCGTGTTGGTGAATTAGAAGAAGACACCAATATTCAACAGCCAACCTTGTCACAACAATTGGCGGTTCTTCGTGAAGAAGGCGTTGTTTCAACTCGTCGAGATGGCAAACATATTTACTACAAAATTTCGAGCCCCATCGCGATGTCCGTGATGGAATTATTGTACGAAAGTTACTGTGGCAAATAAGGAGAAGTTTATGGAATGCAATGTTGGCGGAATTGACCGCACTTTACGAATTGCAATTGGTGCACTCTTGGTTGTTTTGGCAATCGTTGATGTGATTGGGAGTTGGGGTTGGATTGGTTTGTTGCCAATCGCAACGGGCGTTTTCCGTTTTTGCCCGGCATACCCATTACTGGGTATCAAAACTTGTAAGAATGATTAATTCTCTTTTATTAATCTGAAGCTTGATACGGTTGGCGATCAACCGAAAAAGTTCATCGCCAATCCGTAGAACACCAAACCAAAGGTTCCCACCAGCAATGCTGGAATCATCCTCTCGCCTGGCTTTGAGTACATGATGATGAGTGCCACAATACTCACTCCCAAACGAATAGAAATCGGTACTGTGGCGAGTAAGCCAACCGGCAACAAGATGATTCGAACGGTTAAAGCTGCGACCATTGCATAAGTGACTGCAGATAACCATTTAAACAACTCACTCTCTTGGTTTATTTTTCCAGAAAAATAAACGCCCAAGCCCCGCCAAAAATAAGTTCCAACACAAGCAGCAATCAAAGCAGCCCACATACCAGCATCATTGAACATGGTGCTTAATTCTGATGACTCAAGCATGTTGTCTATTCCTAAAATGTTTATCGACCATATAAGCAACCGTGCCGCCGAAAAGTCCGGCGATCAGCAATGAGTAATCAGGGAACCAAAGGTAGGAGAGCAAACCAATCGGCCCACCCAATAAAATGGCCATGCGATTTGCCCTAGGCTTTACTTCAGTGAAGGTCAATAAGAAAAACAGTGGGTTGATAAACACCAAACCCAAATTGATATAACTTGGCACCTGGCCAGCCACTAAATAACCCAGCACTGTTGCTGGCGTGGACACGGCCCAACAAACAAAGGCGAATCCTGTGAAGTAAGAAAGACGCTCCTCAGGTTTCATTTTTGAAAAATCTCTCATGGAAACAGCCCATGCTGTCATCGCCACCAAATGAACCACCAAATAATAGAAAGAGCTGCGCTGCTTTTCTGGAAACTGAGGAAAGAGCGTTAAGCACATTGTAAAAAATCGCGTAGCGGTGAGTGTGACAGCCACCGCAATCGTTACACCTGAGGCACTCAACACGAGCATTTCAACGAGTACGACCTGGCCAGGAAGTGCAAACATAAAAAAACTGGTGGCACTGGTTAACCAAATATCTAGGCCATTGGCCTGCCCCATCGCACCAAAACCCAACATGCCTGCAAACAAAATAGCGGCAGGAACCCCAAAAGCATCTTTAGCGCCCTTTATAACGATGTCTCTATTCAAGCTCATGGGATGCAGTTTATTGGTTTTTTAATTTTTAGTTAGTTAGTATTTTTTGGGTTTTATTTGACATTTACTTTGATGCTGCATTTATTTGCGTTAAAGCCCACTCAATATGCTCTTTCAGCATTTCACTGACGCTTGGTAAGGCTTGCTGTAAAGCGGTGAGAATTTTTTCTTTACTAACACTATCCAGACTTGATGATCTGAGGGCGTTGCCCATACCAACAGCGAGATTACGTCTCCAAAATTCATAACCAATCCTACGAATGGGGCTACCTTCATGCTTAGATAAAAAATCTTCCTCTGACCACGACCACAGATCCATTAAGCCAGCGTGTTCTAAACCATGTCTAGGCAAAAAATCAGGCACAGCACTTAGTTGAGCAAACTTATTCCAAGGGCATACCAACTGACAGTCGTCACATCCGTACACGCGATTGCCCATCAAGGGCCTGAGCTCCTCAGGAATAGACCCTTGATGCTCAATCGTTAAATATGAAATACAACGACGGGCATCCAATTGGTATGGTGCCGTGATGGCTTGAGTTGGGCAAATATTGATACAAGCAGAACATTCTCCACAATGACTGGTGATCGATTCATCAACAGGGAATGGCACATCCACCAAAATTTCACCCAAGAAAAACATCGATCCTGCTTCGCGATTCAGTAGCAAGGTGTGCTTGCCGCGCCAACCCAAACCTGACTTATTCGCCAACTCAACCTCCATGACTGGGCCGGAATCAACAAATACCCGATAACCAAAAGGACCCATCTTTCTCTCGATCACATCAGCCAAAGTTTGCAAGCGCTGACGCAGGACCTTGTGATAGTCCCGGCCTCGGGCGTAGATAGCCACCACTGCCTGATCAGCCTCATCCCATCGATCTATTTCTTTATTACGCCAATCGATCGCTTGGCGCATTTCAGAGGTATCTGGCAAGTAATCCATTCGAACCGTCAAGACCCGCACCGTGCCAGGCTGCAATTCTTGAGGATTGAGTCGCAAATGAGCGCGCTCCCTCATATAATTCATATCACCGTGACGTCCTGCATCCAACCACTCTTTCAATCTTGGTCCTGCCACACTCAAATTTGTGTCAGAAACTCTGATATCGCCAAATCCCAAGTCGACAGCCTCACGCCGCAACCAAGAAATATCTTGGATGAAATCATCTCTGACGGATTGGGATTGAGTCACCTTTTTTGCTCCATGATGAGATTGTAGGGCCCAATGACAAAAGATACTCATCTGATGATCTTACCTAGAACTCTGTCTTCTGAGCAAGACACAGAGTCATTTGCTCTTCTGTTTGCCAAACAGATTCAAAAAATTTTCCAAAATAGAAATAATCATTGGAATAAAGTCCTTCATTTTTCTTTGGTGGGTGATCTGGGTGTTGGTAAAACCACTTTGACAAGACACCTGCTGAGATCATTGGGACATATTGGCAAAGTCAAAAGCCCCACCTATGGTTTATGCGAGCCCTATCAACTGAATATCAATCTAAAAAATAATATAAATGAAATAGTCAAAACAATCCTACCCTTTCATCACTTTGATTTTTACCGCATGAGTTATGCCAAAGAATGGATGGATGCTGGATTTAGAGATGTGTTCAGTGAACCAGGTATTTGCATGGTTGAGTGGCCAGAAAAAGCAGAGGGTACATTGCCCGAGGCTGATTGGATCATTTCTTTATCAACCAATGATGATGAAACTCGATCACTCATGATCACCAGTCAAACAGATATTGGCGATGAATTAATCAAAGGATTTCAAGAAACATGAAATTCATTGGCGGCAATCGCACAAATAGACTGAAGCGACGCGAGCTTTTAAAAAGAATTGCTCAAACCAGCGCGCTCATTTTTTTAGGGCCCAGTCAAATTGCTTGGGGTGCAAAGCTAATGGCAGTTCGTATTTGGCCAGCAGAGGATTACACGCGCGTGACCTTAGAATCCGACCAAGCGCTAAGAGTGAGCCACCAACTCCTGACCAACCCACATCGTCTGGTTGTAGATGTTGAGGGACTTGAGCTAAATAACACCATCAAAGAATTGGTGGCAAAAGTTAATAGTAACGATCCCTACATTGCTCAAGTTCGTGTTGGCCAATTTCAGCCAAAAGTTGTGCGCCTGGTGTTCGACCTCAAAGAAAGTATTCAGCCTCAGTTATTTACTTTAGACCCAGTGAGTAGCTACCAAAATCGCTTGGTGTTTGACTTATACCCAACAGTTGCCAATGACCCCTTGATGGAGTTGGTGCGTCAGAGCGCCAAAAAAGAGGCTGCTCTTGATGCGGATGATCCCATTGGTGCAATTGCCAGAAGAGAATCTCAAAAAGCCGAAGCTAATAAATCTAATAAACTCAATGAAATTGCTAAGCCTG
>CAXNHG010000051.1:0-5645 GCA_964202085.1 Polynucleobacter sp.
ATCCAACCACGCTTAATCGCCAAGGGAACGATGTGGGCTCCCAATATCGATCAGTGATTTTTACCCATGACGTCACTCAGAAAAGTATCGCCACGGAGTTGGTGAAGCATTTGGATGAATCTGAAGTTTTTGATAATAAGATCGTCACAGAAATTTCCAACCTGCCGACGTATTATCCTGCGGAAGATTATCACCAGAATTATTTCAACTTACATCCCGATCAGGGTTACTGTACTTTTGTGGTCAGCCCTAAAGTTGCCAAATTCAGAGCGCAATTCAAAGATCTGTTGATGTAAATCAACTAAATCTAATTAAGGCGCTAGGCGCTCAATTTTCCAAGCATTCTGTTCGAGTGTGTAGCGAATTCTGTCATGCAAGCGAGAAGGTCTGCCTTGCCAAAACTCTGCAGCATCAGGCTTGACTCTAAAACCTCCCCAGTGAGGTGGGCGGGGTGGGTTGAGAGCAAACTTAAGAGCGTATTCAGCCGCATTGGCGATCAGTACACCTCTTCCAGAAATCACCTTGCTTTGTGGTGAAGCCCACGCACCAATTCTGGAGTCTAGCGGTCTTGAATGAAAGTAGTCATCACTTTCTTTGTCAGAGATTTTTTCAACGCTACCCTCAATTCGAATCTGTCGCTCAAGCTCAGGCCAAAAGAACAAAAGGGCTGCGTGGGGGTTGGTTAATAAAGCTTGGCCTTTGCGACTGTCGTAATTGGTGAAAAAAACAAAGCCTTCTTGTGTGACCTCTTTGATTAAAACCACTCGGGCACTGGGTTTGCCATTTTCATCAACCGATGCTAATGTCATAGCGTTGGGTTCAGGTAATTCTGCATGCCGAGCTTGATCAAACCAAATGTTGAATTGTTCAACAGGATTAGCCTGAACATCCTCTTCAGAGAGGCTGCCTTTCATGTAGGATTTTCTGAGATCAGCTAGCTTTGTCATAAGAGAAGTATATATAGTCTTTAAGGGGTTTGCTTGATTAGGCTGGAACGTAAAAGGAATTGATTGATGTCAAATGAAGTGTCAAAAGAGTTGCCTAATGAAGTGACACCATCCAGAAGTTTGGTGATGAATTTACGTCAACAGTTGATGCAAGTGATTCCATTCTCTGAAATGAAGCCTGAGCACGTTGATCTTTTCATTAAGTCAGCCAAAGAACATTATTTCGCTCCAAATGAAATCATTCTTGATCCCAGCCATGGAGAAGTGAGGCAATTATTTTTCCTTCGCCAAGGCAGTGTTATTTCAAGACGAGGTATGGCCAATGAAGCGGGTGGGGCTCATGAGATTGAAGCAGGCGAGTTATTTCCTGTCAGCGCAGCGGTCGCCGGCCGGTCTGTGACCGCCTCATATGCAGCTCTGGGCGATTGCTTTTGCCTGAGAATTTCTGTCGACACCATGAAGGAGTTGGCTAACTTTTCCAGTACTTTTGCTGATTACCTGAGTTTGCGGATCTTGAAATTCTTAGAGCAATCCCGCCAGGTTCTGCAGAGAACTTATGCCTCACAAATTTTTGCAGAACAATCTTTAGAGACGCCCCTTGGACAGTTGCCTCGCAAGAAGCCTTTGTTCGTGACGCCAGAGACTTCCATCAAAGACGCTTTGACCCAAATGCATGAGCGGCGCGTCGGCTCAATTTTAGTCAGCAATCAACAGGACGGATTATTGGGTATTTTGACGCGCTACGATATCTTGGGGCGCGTGACCATTCCTCAGATGAGCCTTGATACTCCTATAAAAGATGTGATGACCACCGGCGTTAAAGCTTTGACCATCACTCATACGGCGCAAGACGCTGCTTTGATGATGTCTAAATTTGGTATTCGACATGTCCCAGTGGTCGATGGCAAAGAGATTGTCAACATCATTTCTGAGCGAGACCTATTTGCTGCTCAACGCCTGTCGTTGAAAAATATCAGCACATCAATTCGATCGGCGCCTGATTTATCAGACATGATTGTATGCGCACAAGACATCAGGAAATTTGCGAAAAATTTGATTGGTCAGGGCGTTCAAGCAAGACAGCTGACGACCTTGATCAGTTATTTGAATGATGTGGTTTGCGAGAGATTAGTTGAACTCAATGCCAAGAAACATGAATTAGATTTAAAAGAATTTGCTTGGATCGCGCTGGGGTCGGAGGGTCGCTCTGAGCAAACCATTGCCACCGATCAAGACAATGCTTTGGTGTTTTCAGAGCAAGCCACGGATGCCATTCGAGACAAGTATTTGAGATTCGCGCTGGATGTTAATCAAGCCTTGGATGCCTGTGGCTACCCTTTGTGTAAGGGCAATGTGATGGCGAGCAACCCAAAGATTTGCTTGAGTGAAGCTGAATGGTTAGAGCGATTCTCGAACTGGATAGAGCAAGGTACACCTGAAGATCTTTTGAATGCAAGCATCTATTTTGATTTCCGTTTGGTGGCAGGTAATCCTGATTTGCTGGTAGAAATGAAAAACATGGTGGTTCAAAAAGCCAAAGCCATTCCACGCTTCATCAAGTTACTAGCTGATAACTCATTGAGTAGAAAAGTGCCCATCAGCTGGCATGGCGGAATTGATACGATCAAGATTGAAGATAAGGAATGCATCGATTTAAAACTTCATGGCACTGCCATTTTGGTTGATGCTGCTCGCATTTACTCCTTGGCCCATGGCATAAGTGACACAAATACCAGAGATCGATTGATTGCAGTGGGTCTTGCCCTGGGTATTCCAGAGCGTGAATATTTGGCTTGGGTTTCTGCCTTTGAGTTTTTGCAAATGTTGCGTTTATCGGTGCAAATTGATTCTCATCCAATTGGTGGAAATTTCAATGCGCTCGAATTGAGTAGTTTGAACAATATTGACCGGAGAATTTTGAAGGAGTCTCTGAGAGCCACCAGAGATTTACAGCAGCGCATTGAATTAGATTACGGTCGTTAAGATGCTCTGGTTAAAGCGCTTATTTGGGCAGGCCCCGGTCATCAATCAAAATCGCTGGGTGGTTTTGGATGTTGAAACCAGTGGCTTGGATCCAAGACAGGATCGTTTATTGGCCATTGCTGCTGTCTGCATTCATCTGAATGAGGATCAAAGCTTAAAAATCGATATTTTTGATAGTTTTGAAGCTGTCTTGAAGCAAGATTTGGCCTCAGATAAAGACAACATCTTGTTGCATGGCATTGGTGCTCAGGCTCAAATGATGGGAGAAGACCCCCAACAGGTATTACGAAATTTCGAGCGCTGGGTGGGGAATGCCCCTTTATTAGCGTTTCATGCCGCTTTTGACGAATCGATGATTCAAAGGGCCTATCAATATCAGCTGGGATACAAGCTTAAGAACGCCTGGATTGATGTTGAGCCTTTGGTTTCAGCCTCCTATCCTCTAGTGAGGGCCAGATCCCTGGATCAATGGATGGAACATTTGGGCATTGAGTGTGCAGTGCGTCATCAAGCGGCAGCTGATACCTTCGCAACCGCTGAATTAATGCTCCAAATTTGGCCCAAACTCAAACCTTTGGCCCCAACGATTGATTTGATTGAAAAATTGGCCCGAGAGTCCCGTTGGCTACCTCGAAATTGAGTTTATAAGCCCAATGGCGTACCTGTAAGTTTGGCTTAAGAAATTGATTTATATAAGAAAAATAGGGTAACTACTTATTTTCACTTTACCCAAAGAAATCCATAGTACTCATGTTGATAAAAAAGCCCCAACTAGGGGTGTAAATCCTTGAGGTAAGAATTTGATTCAGTTTTTGAATGTGTTGCAGTTGGTTTTGTATATCGGTGGTTTGGCTTTAGTGGGTCAAGCAATTCTTTATGCGATTGTTGGTAACAAAAGAGAAACCAATATGTTTTATCAATTGTTTGTGGTCTTGAATAAACCTTGGACATCGGTAGCCAAGTTAATTTCTCCAAAAATGGTTGCAGAGCGACATATTCCAGTTGTGGCTTTTTGTGTTGTTTCAGTTTTGTATATCGCAGTGACTCTGGCCAAAATTGAGCACTGCGTATCGATAGGGATGGTTGGTTGTAGATGATAAAAATTGATTTTAAATGGCAGTTGCATAAGTGGCGAGCAATCACATTCATTGTGCTTGGTCGTAAATCATGGGCGACTGAAACATTTGAAGACATGTTGATCGACTACCCAAATGATGCTTATGCATTAGGTAGCTTGGCTCATCTTTATGCGGAAGCTGGCAATAAGCAAGCTTCTGTCAATATGTATAAAAAATTAGTGGCCAAGCCAGATGCTCCTGCATTCGCTTGGTACAACCTCGGTTATCAGCAGGAAGAAATGAAGCAGATTGCTGATGCTGAGTTTAGTTTCCGTCGTGCTCTTGAATTAGATGAAAAATTGGACATGGCCTGGTATGGCCTAGGTCTGGTCCTAATTCAGCAGCAGCGCTTTGAAGAGGCGATTAAAGCCCTTAAGCGCAACACCCAATTGCAGCCTATGAGTCCTTACGCATGGTATCAGTTAGCGCGGGTTCATATGGATCGTCAGGAACCTGAAGAGACGGCGAAGATCATTCGCCATCTCAAAGGGTTTGAGCCTAAATTTGCCGCTCAATTAGAGCGGGAAACTGGGCTGGAAGTGAAAGCTTCTTGACAAACAGCGGTTCGGTTGCAAGCTGGAAGTGAAATTCTGGTGGATCGCAAAGGGTTCCGGGGAAACCTGGTTTTAAAGTAACAACGAGGAGAAACTGTTATGCAATTAACGGAATCGCATCGCCAGTATTGGGCAAAAAACCTAAGAGTCACAGCAATTTTGTTGGCCATTTGGTTTGTTGTCACTTACGTGGTCGCTTACATGGCTCGTGACCTTAACTTCACATTCTTCGGCTGGCCTTTCAGCTTCTGGATGGGTGCTCAAGGCTCATTGATCATTTACGTATTAATTATTGTCTACTATGCTCATTACATGAACAACCTAGACCAAGAGCACGGTTGTGCTGAAGAAGAGGAGGACTAATCATGGCTGGAATGACTCCTGATAGCGGTAGTGGTAGCTCGTTCGGTGGTGCTAATACTTCGAACTCCGCATTTAAAAAACAACTTAACAAGGTTTACACCTGGTATGTTGGTGGTTTCGTTACATTTGTGGTGATTCTTGGAATCGCAGAACAAATGGGCTTAACTCGCAATTACATTGGTTACGCCTTCCTTGCAGCAACAGTATTACTTTATGCCGGTATCGGTTTTATGAGTCGTACAAACGATGCTGCCGAGTACTATGTAGCTGGTCGACGTGTTCCTGCTATGTATAACGGTATGGCAACAGGTGCTGACTGGATGTCTGCAGCTTCCTTTATCGGTATGGCTGGTACTTTGTACCTAACAGGTTACAGCGGTCTTGCCTTTATCATGGGTTGGACAGGTGGATACTGTTTGGTTGCCTTGTTCCTTGCACCATATCTACGTAAGTTCGGTCAGTTCACTATTCCTGACTTCTTAGGTGCTCGTTATGATGGTAACTTGCCACGCTTCCTAGGCGTAGTTGCCGCGATCTTATGTTCGTTTGTTTACGTTGTTGCCCAGATCTACGGTGTAGGTTTGATCACAACACGTTTGACAGGCGTTTCATTTGAGATGGGTATCTTCTTGGGCTTGGGCGGTATCTTGGTTTGCTCATTCTTGGGTGGTATGAAAGCT
>CAXNHG010000052.1:0-5635 GCA_964202085.1 Polynucleobacter sp.
GCCCCAAGCCATTCAGTAAAATATAACGAACTTCGCCACCTTCTGCTTTTTTGTCCACGCTCATCAATTCCATGAAACGATCAACACCTAACTTAGGTGGCTGAATTGGTAAACGAAGTGCTTGGATGATTTTCTTTAGGCGTGATGCATCGGCTTCGGAAAGCAAGCCCACTCGAACTGATAAATCAGCTGCCATGACCATGCCACAACCAACCGCTTGACCGTGCAACCATGTGCCGTAACCCATGCCTGCCTCAATTGCATGGCCAAAGGTGTGGCCAAAATTCAAGATGGCACGAATGCCGCCTTCTTTTTCATCTTGCGCCACAACTTTTGATTTTATTTGACATGAGCGAAGCACGGCAAACTCCATCGCCCTTGGATCACAATTGTTCAAAGCATCTTGGTTCTTTTCAATCCAAGATAAAAATTCAGAATCAGCAATTGCACCATGCTTGATCACTTCAGCCAAACCCGCTGCTAACTCTTCAGGCGGTAGAGTCTTTAGGGTATCCAAATCAGCAATCACGGCTTGTGGCTGATGAAAAGCACCCACCATGTTTTTGCCCAAGGGATGATTGATACCAGTTTTACCCCCCACCGATGAATCAACTTGAGATAATAGAGTGGTAGGAACCTGAATGAATCTTATTCCGCGCATGTAGCACGCAGCTGCAAAGCCAGTCATATCTCCAATCACGCCACCGCCTAACGCAACCAGCGTGGTCTTTCGGTCAGCAGAATTTTCTAACAGACCATCAAAAATCTTTTGTAATACTTCCCATGTTTTAAATTCTTCGCCATCAGGTAAAACAATGAGTTTCACTTTTTGACCAATTCCCTCTAAGACTTTAACTACTCTGTCAGCATACAAAGGAGCCACGGTTTCATTCGTGACTACTGCCGTGAAAGTACCCTTGATGTGTTTTTTATATAAGTCTGCTTGATCAAGCAATTGAGACCCAATATGGATCGGATAGCTACGCTCACCTAAATCTAATTGAAGAGTGTTCATGTTGATAATTCAAATTGCATCATTAGTGTATTCACCAACTGAGCGACGCTGGGCTTGCCAGTATCAATCACATGATGGGCGGTTTCTCTGTATAAAGGGTCGCGAATCGCGAAAAGCTTTTCAAGGGTGCCTCTGGGATCATCGTTATTCAATAATGGCCTACCCTTGTCATTTCGAGTTCTTAACCAAAGCTCATGAGGTGTTGCCCGAAGATAAACAACCATACCTCTTTGATGTAAATGCTGTCGATTTTCAGGCAATAAAACAACGCCCCCGCCAGTGGCCAAAACTAAATTCTTTTCTTGAGTTAACTCATCAATGATCTGAGCCTCACGCTTGCGAAATCCTTCTTCACCTTCCATTTCAAAAATAGTTGGAATGCGAACCCCGCAACGTGCCTCAATTTCATGATCAGAGTCCACAAATCGTCTTCCTAATTTTTTAGCCAAGAGACGGCCAACGGTGGTTTTACCGGCACCCATCACCCCCACTAAAAAGATATTTTCAGGAATACTGTTCATACATGAGATTCTACTGAGGCTTTTGACTAGAAACCAAGGTTGGCGTTAAAAAAATTAACAATTCTGTTTTATCCTTGAACTTCGACTCTTGTCGAAAAAGAAAGCCAATCAATGGGATTGAACCCAAGAATGGCACCCTGGCATCATCTTTTCTTTCTGTTTCTTGAAAAATACCTCCCAAAATCACCGTTCCACCGCTTTCAACCAAGACCTGTGTTTTGACATGCTTGGTATCAATAGCAAAACCTTGCTCTGTTTTTAATCCAACGCTATCTTTGTTGATATCAACATCCAAAACAATCATCTGATTTTTCTGAATCCGAGGTTTAACCTCTAAACGAAGATTGGCCTTTCTGAACTGGACTTTGGTGGCGCCTTGGCCAGCAGACGACTGATAAGGTAATTCCGTGCCCTGCTCAATCAATGCCTGTGTATTTTCAGCGGCCAACACTCTGGGATTTGACACAATATTCCCCAAGCCATTTGACTCCAGGGCAGAAAGTTCCATATTTAAAGCCTGCGTTGCTTGCTTGCCCAGAAGGGTGATGGCAGCAGTGCCGGGCTCAAAGCCACTCAAGCCTGACGCTCCGAGATGGTGGCCTGATTTAAAGTTGGGCTGTTGTTGATAAGCCAGTTTTGCCCCCAAATTTTGTGCAAACCTTCTTTCGGCCTCAACAATTCTTGCCTCAATCATGATTTGACGCAACTCTCCCATTTGTCCGACTTGGCGCTGCTGCTCACGGTCTTTTTGTCTTTGATGAAACAAGGCTAACTCCTCATAAGGGGCGACCCATAAAACATCTTTATCAAAACGAGACCCAAGAGATTTGCTGGCCAAGACTGAATCAAAGATTGTTTGCCAGAGTGCATTTTTCATATTGATGCTGGTTTTGCCAGACACCTTATCGCTCATCATCAAATTCAAGCCACGCATATCTGCCAACATTTGCAGTAACTGGCGAAGATCGACTGATGAAAATTTAAGCGTGATAGTTTTTTCTGAAAAATTATCCTGAGCAAGTGCACGGGGAGCTCGACTCATCAACGCGATCAGGGACAACTTGAACCACAACCTTCTTTTATTCATTCTCACTTCTCCAAAAGAATGGTCATTTGTTGACCTTTTATTGATTCCAAAATCATTTGAGAATGATCAAATGATTTAATCAGCCAATGACCTTCGACCATTTGCCCCTTCCTAAAGAAGCTTGTTACTTCGTCAACCTCCACTAATGCCCTGAAGGAATGACCCGCTTGAATCAACCCCCAATATTTGATGTTTAAATCATTAATCACTGGCTCCGATTCATGCTCAGCCCCAAGCTGGGAAGCAAGTTTTGACCCATTGACGGATGACAACTGTTCCGGAGTTTTTTCTGAAGACTGTTTAAATACCCTCACAACATCTTCTAACTTGGAAACTCTGCGCCGACCTTCATCGATTTGTTGATGAAGCTCCTTAAACTGGGCCATCGTAAAAATGAAGAGGACAAATATCCCCCCTAAGTTGATAAAGCTGAGCAGCAACGCCCTGTGTTTTGAGTAAAAAAGTTGAGCTTGTGTGCCATTAAATTTATTGATGAACTCCTGAAAAAATGAGGGGGTTTTTATCGCTTGCTCTGAAAAAGCGTGGTCATAAGTGTCTGAAGTGAAGGTCCGTTTGATCATTCAAAGATTATCTAGGCCGGCGACATCTTCATAAATCAGAGAAATGCTGATTTCTTGTCAGAAAAATCGGAAATTTTTGTCAGGGTTTCCCTGATTTTTTTCACACCCCTCTTTCAAGCTATCTCTATAATCAAGGCATGAGTGAATCTCGCAAGCCCGTTAGACCACCCTCACGCTTAGGCGGGGGTGCGCAATCCAGAAAACCACAACGTAATTTGCAGCAGTACTTAATTCGTTGGGTAATTTTCTTGGGAAGTGCCGGCCTTATCTTATTGGGCCTGGTAATTGTTTATGCACTGGTTGTTGCAAAGCCAAATTTACCCGATCTAGACACCATCACTGACTACAACCCCAAAGTTCCTCTACGTATTTACACGGCTGATAATGCATTGATCGGTGAGTTTGGTGAGGAACGCAGAAACATCGTTGCGATTGAAGAAATCCCAAGCTACCTTAAAAATGCCGTTGTAGCGATTGAAGACGAGCGTTTTTATGAACATGGCGGCGTTGATTACTGGGGTGTTTTAAGAGCCACCCTTGCAAATTTAAGAGGCAGGCTTGCCCAGGGTGCATCAACCATCACCATGCAAGTGGCCAGAAATTTTTTCTTAACGAATGAAAAATCATTCACCCGAAAGATTTATGAAGTCTTGCTAGCCTGGAAAATTGAATCCAATCTATCGAAAGAGCAAATTCTTGAGTTGTATATGAACCAAATTTATTTGGGGCAGCGAGCTTACGGATTTAGCAGTGCCGCTCAGATTTATTTTGGCAAAGATATCCAACGCATTTCAATTGCTGAGGCGGCCATGCTGGCCGGTTTACCAAAAGCCCCATCTGCATATAACCCCGTTGTAAATTATCGTCGTGCAAAAATTCGTCAAGAATATATCTTGCAAAGAATGCGTGATTTAAAAATGATCACCCCAAGCCAGTATCAATCTGCGATGATAGAAACCCTTCATGTTCGTGGAGTGGGTCGAGAGTTCACAACCAAAGCTGACTTTGCAACCGAAATGGTTCGCCAGCTACTGATCAGCGAATATGGCGATGGCATTTATACGCAAGGCATGACTGTGATCACGACCATCAGAAAAGCTGAACAAGATGCGGCTTATTCTGCGGTTCGAAAAGGCATCATGGATTATGAGCTTCGGCACAAATATCGAGGGCCCGAGGGCTACATCAAACTTCCAGATGATTTAACTGCCAGGCAAAGAGCCATTGACAACATCTTAAGTGACCATCCAAGCAGTGATGATTTATTGGCGGGGGTGGTCATAGCAGTTAATCCAAAAGAAATTCAGGCGGTCATCGCTACTGGTGATACTGTCACAATTAAAGGTGATGACTTAAAACTCGGCGCAGTTGCACTATCAGATAAAGCTCAACCAAAACAACAAATCAAAACTGGCGCGATTATTCGAGTATTGCCTTCAGATGGTCGCTGGGTTTTAGCCCAAATTCCTCAAGTTGAAGCCGCCTTTGTGTCTTTAGATACAAATAATGGTGGCATTCGAGCTTTGGTTGGTGGTTTTGATTTCAACAGAAATAAATACAATCGGGTTTCTCAAGCACAGCGCCAGCCAGGCTCATCATTCAAACCCTTTATCTATGCTGCTGCTCTAGAAAAAGGCATCATGCCAAATACGTTGGTGAATGATGCACCTCTATCAATTAGCGCTCTAGAAACAGGCAGTCAAATGTGGAGCCCCAAAAACTATGATGGTAAATTTGAAGGTCAAATGACAGTTCGTGAGGCGCTAGCGAAATCTAAAAATTTGGCATCGGTCAGAGTCATCAGAAAAATTGACCCTCGTTATGCTCAGGACTTTATTCAACGCTTTGGCTTTGAAGCAGAAAAACATCCACCCTACCTTACCATGGCGCTTGGCGCTGGATCAGTAACACCCCTTCAACTTGCAACAGGTTACGGGGTATTTGCCAACGGTGGTTACCGTGTTGAACCCTACTTGATTAGCAAAGTGATTGACGCAAAAGGAAATGTTCTTTTTGAGGCAAGTCCTCAAAAAGCGGGGGATGCTAATTTACGTGTATTAGATGCTCGTACTGCTTTTGTGATGGATAGCTTACTTCAAGAAGTCACAAAAACTGGAACGGCTGCAACAGCTAGGCCTGCTTTAGGTAGGGCTGATATTGCGGGCAAAACCGGGACTACCAATGAATCCATGGATGCATGGTTTGCAGGCTATCAATCGGATGTGGTAGCGGTTGCATGGATGGGCTTTGATAAACCTAAAAGTCTAGGTGATCGGGAGACTGGTGGTGGCTTAGCGTTACCAATGTGGATCAGATACATGAAGGCCGCCCTCAACGGAATTCCTGAATCAAAGCGCTCAGTTCCTGCAGGTGTTGTTCAGCAAGATAACGATTGGACTATTCCAGCATTTGTTCCATTCTTTGGCAGAAC
>CAXNHG010000053.1:0-5629 GCA_964202085.1 Polynucleobacter sp.
TGATCCATTCGAGTTTGGCCGAATTGCTGCAACGAATGCCATATCTGATATTTATGCAATGGGTGCGCAACCTTTGTTTGCATTGGCATTGCTTGGCATGCCCATCAATGTCTTACCGATGGAAGTCATTCAGCAGATCACGGCCGGCGGCGAATCAGTCTGTAATGATGCCGGCATTATGATTGCCGGTGGTCATTCGATTGATACGGTTGAGCCTATCTATGGATTGGTCGTAATTGGTATTGTCGATCCCAAAAAACTCAAACGGAACAATGGAGCCAAAGCAGGTGACAGCATTATTTTAAGTAAGCCGCTAGGCGTGGGCATTCTTTCAGCCGCATTGAAGAAAGAGCAATTATCCGAATCTGGTTATCGCGAGATGATTGCTTTAACAACCAAGCTCAATAAGCCTGGCGTTGAATTAGCGCAATTAGAGGACGTTCATGCTTTAACTGATGTCACAGGGTTTGGTTTGGCTGGACATTTACTTGAGTTAGCTCGTGGCGCCAAATTAGAAGCCAAATTAGACTGGAGCAGTATCCCTGTTGTTGAAGAAGCTGTTCAGTTAGTACAAAAAGACATATATACCGGTGCCTCGACCCGTAATTGGGCTGGCTTCGGTCACGAAGTGAGGTTGGCACAGAACATATCTTTGTGGCAGCAGAACTTGTTGACCGATCCTCAGACCAGTGGCGGTTTATTGATTTCTTGTGCTCCAGAGGCAGAGGCTCAGGTTTTAGCCATTTTGCAAGCCGGTGGTTTTATGAAAGCTCAGAAAATCGGACAATTCTCTGAAGGTTCTGGATTATCCGTTTCATAAAAAATGAACAAATCAATCATTGAAGAAATAACAGCCGGCCTTCAATCAGGTGCGCCCTTCATTGCCCCCAAATTTTTTTATGATGAGATTGGCTCACGACTCTTTGAAGCCATCACCCTATTAGATGAGTATTACCCAACTCGGGTTGAGAAATCGATCATGAAGATGCGCGAGCAGCAAATAGCTTCTGCCGTTGGTACTTGTGATGTTTTATTAGATTTGGGCGCTGGTAATTGCGCCAAGGCCAGCGATTTATTTAATTCGGTTAATCCTAAGCAATACCTCGGACTTGATATCTCTAAAGATTTTTTAGAGGTGGCAATTACTGAATTACAAAAGAAATTTCCTCACATTGAAATGAGGGCGCAGGTCTGTGATTTAAGTAAGCCACTCAGCTTTCCAGATTTAGCAGATAAGAAAAAAACCTTCTTTTACCCTGGGTCTTCGATTGGTAACTTCAATCCTAATCAAGTTAGTAATTTCTTTAAAAATATTGCTGCAATTTGTGATGGCTCTGGTGGTTTATTGATTGGTGTTGATTTGGTCAAAGACAGTGATGTTCTTCAAAAAGCCTATGATGATTCTCTAGGCATAACCGCTGCATTCAATTTGAATGTATTGAAGCACTTAAACCGCATCATTGGGAGTGACTTTGATGTTGCGGACTGGGAGCACTTCGCTATCTTCAATCAAATCGAATCTCGCATTGAAATGCATCTTCGAGCCAAACGAGATGTTTCGGTGACTTGGCCATCTCAATCCATAAACTTCAAAGCGGGTGAAATGATTCACACAGAAAATAGTTATAAGTACACAAAAGCTTCATTTTCTGATTTGTTAATCAAAGCAGGCTTTCGTAATATCCAGACTTGGACAGACCCCAAAGACCTATTCATGGTCTGTTATGCGAAAGCTTGATCAAGCCAAAGTTCTATTTAATTAAACGATTCAATAACGCTTTAATTGAATTCAATTCAAATTCTGGTTGAACATAACGTTGCCTCTTTTTGATGTGTGCCTCTAGAGATTCATAAAAAGAAGAGTCGGACTCTGCTTTTTGTAGAGCTAGCGCTAAGGTATTGGCATTGCCAACTGGGTAGTAGCCGGGATAGTCGTCTCCAAGTAAGCCACGATTACCTGGGATATCAGATGCAATAACAGGCACCCCAATTGCAATGGCCTCTGTTACAACGTGGGCTCCACCCTCCATGAGGCTTGATATCACCATCAGATGACTACGGGAGAGTTGTTGCAATGTTTCTGGGTGACTCAGTTCATCAAGCCACTGATAGTTCTTGAGTTCTTTGCTGTATGCCTTTGCTAGACTTTTCATTTCTGGGCTCATGGCCTTGCCTAGGTGTAAAACTTGTATTTTGCTTTCTAGTCTGAGGTATTTCAGACTTTCTGCTGTGCAAAAAGGATTTTTTTCGGGTCTTAGATGTCCAATCACACTGATTAAGAAACTCTTCTTTAAAAGAGTTTTGCGTTTGACTGACTTGGTGGATTGATAAATGACGTGAGTTTTTGTTTGTAAATGCTTTGGAATCATCGCCAATGCAGCAGATTGCAAAATGACGATGGCGTCAGATATTTCCATTGATTTAAGCACTTCAGGATGCGATGCCATATCTCGATACACATCGGTGCCAGTGATGATGAGAATGATTGGGCTATTGGGATGCAGTTTTCGAAACTGAACAATCGATGCGTGGCTTCTATAGGCGTGCAGGGCAATCAATGCATCTGTGTTCTTACCTGACCACCGATTAGATATTTCAACTTGATGACCTAATTTTTTCAGAAAGCCCTGCCAACGCAATGACGTGATGCGATTGCCGTGCAGACTTCCTGCTGGAGCAGGAGTAACGATTTCTATATGGCTTGTAATAGCAATTACCTATTAAAAATTTCAAAAACATCGTTAATGATTTTTATCGCATGTAATGTCATTGTGTAAGTCTTATCTAATCTCCTGAAAGGCATACAAATAATCAGCAAAGTAACTTAAAGATAGCAACTATTCCTTGATTCTATTTTTAAGACATAATTCATCCATAAGTACTTTTTGTCAATGACCAATAAAGAGACAAATATGAACACACTAGACGCCATCCACCAAAGAAGGGCGATCAAATACTTTGATCTAACTCATCAATTCGCAAAAGAAGAAACGCAACAGCTGATTGAATCAGAGATGCAATTCCCATCGCCATTCAATATTCAGCATTGGCAATTGGTGAATGTCGCAGATAAAGCCCTAATAGCCCGCAATACTGCTCATGATCGGTTTCAAGTGACCAAGACTTCTTGTTATTTGTTATTGCAGTCGGTATCAAAGCCTGGAGCAAAGATCCCGCAAGGTATTAGGTCAATGTCCCTAGAGAAGCCTAAGACATCTTGGTATATTGATCAATCATGACAATCAATAATGAATGATGAATAAAAAGAACTTGCTGACTGTACTGTCACTTTTTATCTTTACATTCTTTGAATTAATGGTTGCCATCCTCGATGTTGGGCTCATGGCTGCTGCATTTACGATACCAGCCTTGATTGGTTATGTCCTCAAACCTCAGTTTGGGGATTTGATTTATTTGATGTTTTTAGCCATGGGCATTGCGGCAGTGGCAGTTGTCTTTGTTTATCGTAAACAATCACAGGCTTACTTTAGAAAAAGCATGGGTCAACGCTCAGAGAATCTGATCGAAAAGCTACGATTTAGTCGATGGTTCAAAGATGTCTCTTAATATCAGACGGTATTGGCAAAACCCTCATTTAGGTATAGGATGAAAAGTCAACTATCCATAGGAGGTCGTGATGTCAGGTCAGCATGAATTCATGAAGTGGCAACAAGAGCGTGCCAAAGAGCTTTTCTCTCTATCTCATCGACTCTTAGAGACTGCCAAGGAGCTTGGGGAGCATCAGGTCACAGAAATCAAGGCCAGCATGGAGCACGCCAAGTCTTATGCCAAACAGGCCGCCACCAATGATGTCGCAAAGCTAAAGGCTTTGCAGGAGCAGTTTTCTGAAGATGCTATGGCGCGCATGAAGATTTACCAAAAGAAGATCAAAGGTCTTTTAAAGACCATGGAAGATGAAGCAGCTGATGAGGTTGAAAAACATCTCAATAAAGCCCGCTCAGCCATGGAGGACTGGTTAAAAGAAGCAAGCAAAAACTTGCCAGCAGGATCAGATAAGTTCACTGATATCGTGCGTGACGTATCTGAAGCTGGTCAAAAAGTTTTAAAAGAGGGGCGCAGGATGGCAAAGCAAGCAGCAGAGGCTGCTGAAAAAGGTTTGGCTGATTTGGAGAAAATGACCTCGGCTGCTGGTAAAAAATCTGCATCACCTGCGGGTAAAAACCCCACCGCTAAAAAAGTTGCCAGAAAGACTGTTAAAACGGCTGTTAAAAAGGTTGTTAATAAGCCTGCAAGTAAATCACTAAAGCTCTGATTAGTTTGATTTTTTTTCCTGAGAAGTCATGCACTAGCATGGCTTTTTTATTTGTGAAATCAATGCAATGCTCCTCTATAATTTGCCAATTAATCAGTTTCAATACAAAGGTTAACTATGTTGCTTTGGTTGGTTGCAATTTATTTATTGGCATCAATTGCGATTGGTCTTTTAAGTGCCAGAAAAGTACATAACGCCAAAGACTACATCACGGCGGGACGTAACTTGCCATTGCCCATGGTGCTCGCCATGGTCTTCGCCACTTGGTTTGGCGCTGAAACTGTTCTAGGTATTTCTGCCACATTTCTAGAAGGTGGCTTTCGAGGATTGATTTCTGATCCTTTGGGAGCCTCTATTTGCTTGGTTGTTTTTGGTTTGATTTTTGCTAGACCTCTTTACCGCATGAACTTGCTGACATTGGGTGACTTTTTCAGAATCAGATACAACAAACAAACAGAAATGATTCTGTCACTTTGTATTGTCATTTCTTATTTAGGTTGGGTTGCAGCGCAGATCACCGCTTTAGGTCTTGTTTTTAATGTCTTGTCCTATGACATGATTACTCAAACTCAAGGCATGTTGATTGGTGCAACCGTGGTTTTGTTATACACATTGTTTGGTGGTATGTGGTCTGTGGCAATCACAACCTTTGTACAAATGATTGTGATCGTGGTTGGCTTACTTGCGGTCTCTTGGATGGCTGGAGACATGGCGGGTGGTATTGATATAGTGATCAGCAGCGCTTCGGCAGCTGGCAAGTTTGAGTTCTTGCCTAGATTAGAATGGGTCGACATGATTTCTTGGATTGCAGCATTGGTGACCATGGCCCTAGGTTCAATACCTCAGCAAGATGTGTTTGCCAGAGTGAATTCATCCAAAAATGAAAGTGTTGCTATTTGGGGCACCACATTGGGGGGTATCTCCTATTTCTTCTTCGCTGCGGTACCACTATTTTTGGCTTATTCAGCCACGATGATTGATCCTGATTTGGTCGCAAGATATCTTGGTAAAGATTCTCAATTGATTTTGCCGATGTTCATTTTAGAAAAAATGCCATTCACCATGCAGGTGGTCTTCTTTGGGGCTCTTTTATCTGTGATCATGAGTACGGCATCAGGAACTTTATTGGCTCCTTCGGTGACTTTTTCAGAGAATATTCTGAAATCAGTTGTGCCGCACATGAGCGATAAACAATTTTTATGGGCCACCAAACTCACTGTGGCTTGTTTTGCGGCAATCGTCACGTTTTACGCAATTTACACAGATGCATCGATTCATACGATGGTGGAGCATGCTTACCGAATTACTTTGGCTGGTGCTTTTGTGCCTCTGGCGGCAGGTTTGTTCTGGAAAAGA
>CAXNHG010000054.1:0-5508 GCA_964202085.1 Polynucleobacter sp.
GTGACGAAATAGGTAGACGTAAGGGATTTAAAATCCCTCGGCTTAAACAGCCGTGCCGGTTCGATTCCGGCCTCGGGCACCAGGCTTCTTAACAGCTAGGTGCTTTTGATGACAACAGTAAAAACTACTTTATCGCTTCAACGAATGACCGCTAAAACTCGGCAGAGGGTAGCGGTTTTTTTATGTCTGAGTGTTTTGGCAACCGTTTCTTGGTGGCAAAGTGTGCAAGCACAACCTCAGACTGCTGAAATATTAGCAATCTATTTTACGCCTCCTGCTGGCGCAGCCTCTGGTTTGATCAAGCAAATTGACGGTGCTAAAAAATCAATCAAGGTCATGGCTTATGGCTTCACTGCCACGGATCTCGCAGAGGCTCTTGTGAGGGCAAAACGAAGAGGGGTTGATGTTGCGCTCATTCAAGACGAAAAAAGCGCTCAAAACAACCGTGAGACCTTGCCAATCTTATTGGCAGCCGGCATCGAAGTTCGCAGTGATGGCAAACATGCCATACAACACAATAAGGTGATGTTGATTGACGACGACATCGTGATCACAGGTAGTTATAACTTCACCAAGTCGGCAGAAAATCGCAACGCTGAGAACATCATGATTGTTCGCTCAAGTTATGCCGCCAAAAGATACGCTGATAATTGGAAGCCTCACTGGGATCATTCGGAAAAAGTCACCGATCTTCCGCCAGCCGAAGCGAAACGTTAAGTTGACTTGTTCATGAAGATGCGCAAAAAATCAGATTTACCCATTAAGATTTGTTTAACTTGTGGGCTTCCTTTTACGTGGCGCAAAAAATGGGAAAAAGTTTGGGAAGAGGTGAAGTATTGCTCAGATCGCTGCCGAGCAAAGAAGTGATTCTGTTAATACAATCACTATCATGAAGAAACCCATCATCGCTCTTGCAGATGTATCGCGCATCATTGAGATGGCTTGGGAAGATCGCACCCCATTTGATGCCATCATGCAAACCTATGGCTTGAATGAGTCTCGTGTGATTGATTTGATGCGCCAAGAAATGAAGCCGAGTTCATTTAGGATGTGGCGCAAACGTGTGACGGGCCGCAGTACCAAGCACACTGCCTTGCGCAGCGGGGAAGTGAAGCGCGCTTACTGCCCAACCCAATACAAGCCTAAATAATCAATTGAACAAAAACTTAATTCGGCTCTGTTACAAATCCTATTTTTGTTAATCCTGAACGTTTGGCCGTGGATAAAACTTGGGCCACTGATTCATAGCGAACATTTTTATCTGCTTTGAGTTGAACCTCGGGTTGAGGTGACTTCTTCGCTGCTGTTTGAGCGTAAATCGACAAAGTATTCAAATCGATGGGGGAGCTATTCCAAAACACTTGGCCGTTGGCTGCAATGCTCAGATTGATTGATTCAGGTTTCACGTCATTGCGTTGACTACTGGCTTGCGGCAAATCTACTTTGACAGCATGCTGCATCACTGGAATGGTGATCATGAAAACGATCAACAGCACCAACATCACATCCACCAAGGGTGTCATATTGATTTCAGCCATCGGTGGGCTGTCATCATCTCCGATTGGTTCGTTACCAAAGGCCATGATTAATCCTGAGAGTTGGTGCGAATGTTGCTGGATCCACCCACGGTGGCACCAGTGATGAAGTAGGCATATAAATCATTGCCAAAGCGGTTGAGTTCTGCGATCAAGACCTTATTGATGCGACTAATGGCGTTGTAGCCTAAAACCGCTGGAATGGCCACTGCCAAGCCCAAGGCTGTCATGATTAGAGCCTCGCCAATTGGACCAGCTACTTGATCAATTGTGGCAGTGCCTGATGTGCCAATACCCACCAAGGCATGGTAAATGCCCCATACGGTGCCAAACAAGCCGATGAAGGGTGCTGTAGCGCCCGTTGAAGCCAAGAATGTCAAACCTTGTTGTAGACCACCGACTGATTTATCGATACTGATCTTTAAGCAACGTGTGAGCCAGTCAGACGCATTGATGGTCTGATTCAGTTCACTGCGCGTACCTGATTGTTGATTGTGGTGCTTTATGGCTTCTTGGGCACTGTTGGCAAGATCACCATAGGGATTCTGGTCACTGGTCATTTGACTAAGCGCTACATCAAATGACTGAGCATGCCAAAAACATTCCATTTGTTTGACCATTTTTTTAACTCTATAAAGTCCTAGGACTTTGGTCAAAATGATCACCCAAGAAACAATCGACATCACCAGCAAAATTACGGCAACAGTTCTGGTGACGGCGTCACCTTGTGCCCACATATTGACAAGACCAAAAGTTTGATTCATTCAATTACTCCAAACGGAAAATATAAGGTTGTATAGCCGCTACTTTAATCGCTTTACCAAATTCTATAAAGGGTTTACATCTAACGCGCATACCAGCATCGAGAGCAGCTTGATCTAAACGATGGATACCGCTGCTTTGCGCAAGTCCTACTTTTTCAACTGCGCCAGATTCATTGATGAATAAACGCACCATGGTTTTACCTTCTTCACCCATGCGTCTTGATAAATTTGGATAAAAAGGCTCTGGCACGCTGCATTGAGCTTGGCTGATTGAAATTGTTTTGGGATCTCCACTGCTGCTACCACCTAGACTCGATGTAGGTATTGATGACTCTTGTGCAGGTGTTGTGAAACTTCCCGTTGAAGTGGTGATCGGGGTAGGGGTTGATTCAGGTTTCTTTTTTTCAACTGGTTTGACTGGGGTTGGTTGAGCCACTGCTGATTTTTCTTTTTGGGGGCTTGAATCCAACAAATTAGCAACAACTGTATCGCCCATATTGGACGCAGACTTTGTGCGATCCATCCCTGACTGAAATCCAATAATCAGCAATAAATGCATCACCACCACAAATGCAGCAATCTTATTTGCAAGGATCCAAGTTCGTAGGTTCTGCATCATGATTTCAAGAAATTTTTTCTGGCGTTCTATGAATGAATGACTAAGAAATAAAAACAGTGGATATTTGAACGCTGTGTTGTTCAAATGCTGCAGGGATTAATTGTTTGGCATGAGCCAATAATACTTCCGCATCTAAAGTTGAATATAAATGAATGATTCTTGGTGGGGATGATTGTAGCAAATGATGCTCTTCTAATTTACGGCAAAGTTGTTTAACAACTGCCTCACTCGTATCAATGATTTCAACTTCAGGCCCTAGGATTTTTTTAATTAAAGGCGCTAAAAAAGGGTAGTGGGTGCAACCCAAAACCAAGGTATCGATTTCAGCCGCCTGCATGGGTGCCAAGTGTTCGCGCAACAAGACTTCAGTTTCAGGAGCGTTCAACCCCCCTGACTCAATCAATGGCACAAGACCCAAGCCAGCCTGAGTGATCAATTTGCAATCTTGATCAAGATCTTCTAATAATGCTTTGAATTTGTCACTTTTTAAAGTGTTTTGAGTCGCCAGAACTCCAATTTTGTGATTATGACTTTTATGAACCGCTGGCTTAACGCCTGGCTCAATGCCAATGATGGGGATCGCCGGCATTTCATGTCTGATGTGCGTAATGGCTTCAGCAGTGGCTGTATTGCAAGCAATGATCAGTGCTTGACAGCCTTCACGCACCAGCCAGTGACACAAGTCTAAGCTTCTGGTTGCAACCCAATCACTCGACTTTTCACCATAAGGTGCATTGGCTGAATCGGCCAAGTAAACATAATGATGGGATGGCGCTTGGCGCAGGGCTTCACTTAGGATGGTGAGGCCACCGATCCCTGAATCAAAAACCCCGATTGTTGCCAATTGCTCGCTAACCTAGATGAGCGAAATCAAGCTTGCAAGACTGGAATTTTTCCAATCTTGGCTTGCCACTCTTTAGGACCTGTGTTGTGTACTGAAGTGCCGAATGAATCTACCGCCACTGTCACAGGCATGTCTTGGATCGTGAATTCATAAATGGCTTCCATGCCTAAATCAGCAAAGCCAACCACTTTAGATTCTTTGATTGCTTTTGATACCAAGTAAGCAGCACCACCCACAGCCATCAAGTAAGCGGATTTATGTTTCTTAATCGCTTCAATCGCTACAGGACCACGTTCAGCTTTACCCACCATTGAGATCAAGCCAGTTTCAGCCAGCATCATCTCAGTGAACTTGTCCATGCGTGTTGCGGTGGTCGGACCTGCGGGGCCAACCACTTCATTGCGTACAGGATCAACCGGTCCTACGTAATAGATCACACGATTCTTAAAGTCGACAGGCAGTTTTTCACCTTTGGCCAGCATGTCTGCAATGCGTTTGTGAGCGGCATCGCGGCCTGTCAACATCTTACCGTTTAATAATAAGGTTTGACCTGGCTTCCAACTGGCCACCTCCTCTGGTGTGAGCGTGTCTAGGTTCACGCGGGTGGATTTTTCTGTGTTCGGTGTCCATGCAACATCAGGCCAATCTGATAATGATGGTGGCGTTAGCACAGCTGGACCGTTGCCATGTAAATGAAAGTGCACGTGACGTGTGGCGGCACAGTTAGGGATCATTCCTACTGGCAATGAGGCGGCATGTGTTGGGTAATCCATGATCTTCACGTCCAGCACAGTGGTCAAGCCACCTAAGCCTTGTGCACCAATGCCAAGGGCGTTGACTTTGTCCATGATCTCTAAGCGCAACTCTTCAATATGTGTTTTTGGACCGCGGGCAATCAGTTCATGAATATCCACAGGAGCCATCAAAGACTCTTTGGCTAAAAGCATGGCTTTTTCTGGTGTACCGCCAATGCCGATGCCTAGGATGCCAGGAGGACACCAGCCAGCACCCATGGTCGGTATAGTTTTAACCACCCAATCAACGATTGAGTCAGAAGGGTTCAGCATGACCATCTTACTTTTGTTTTCAGAACCACCACCTTTGGCTGCACATATCACTTCAACGCCATCACCCTCAACGATTTCATAATGAATCACAGCAGGGGTGTTATCTTTTGAGTTGGTGCGCTTACCGGCTGGATCTAATAAAACGGATGCACGTAATTTGTTGTCTGGATGGTTATACGCACGGCGCACACCCTCATTCACCATGTCGGTGACGCTCATTTTGGCGTCCCATTTCACATTCATGCCAACCTTCAAAAATACCACCGCAATACCAGTGTCTTGGCACATAGGACGCTTACCTTCAGCACACATGCGACTATTGGTCAAAATTTGGGCAATTGCATCCTTGGCGGCCGGACTTTCTTCGCGTTCATAGGCTTTACCTAAGGCGGTGATGTAATCCAAAGGGTGGTAATAAGAAATATACTGAAAACCATCAGCAATGCTCTGAATAAGGTCGTCTTGGCGAATTGCATTCATAATTTTTATAAAGATTTGAAAGATTTCCATTTTACCTAGGGAAAGTTGCCATTTACAGATATCGTTTATGCGTTTATCTTAAGATTTTGAGAAAATGGGGCTGATATCCCTTTGGTACTTAGGGCTAACCCTGATGAGGACTGAACTTTTTTGAAGTTGTCAGTCAATTGTCAGTCCGCGAGCCTAATCTCGAACTTTA
>CAXNHG010000055.1:0-5425 GCA_964202085.1 Polynucleobacter sp.
GTATGAAGCGAACCCTATGAGTTTTTTGATTGAGCAAGCTGGTGGAGCTTCAGTCAACGGCAAGGACCGTATCATGACTTTGCCTGCTGAAAAATTACACCAGCGCGTGTCTGTTGTTCTGGGCTCAAAAAACGAAGTGGATTTAATACAAAAGTACCACCAAGAATCCTAGGCAATTCCTGAAATTTTTATCAAATAAAAAGCCTCAGTTCAATCATGATCTGAGGCTTTTTTCTTAGGGCAAAATGATCAATGCATCATCGTTGCAGGATCCATGTAATCAAGTCCATGGGCGCAAGCAACAGCCTGACAAGTGATATGACCTTGATAAACATTCAAGCCATTCATCAAATGAGAATTTTCAATCAATGCCTGCTGAGCTCCCTTGTTGGCAATCTGCATCACAAATGGCGCAGTTGCATTGGTCAAGGCCATCGTTGACGTCCTGGCAACTGCTCCAGGCATGTTGGCAACACAATAATGAATCACATCGTCGATTTGATAAGTGGGCTCTTGGTGCGTGGTTGCGTGGGATGTCTCAAAACAACCGCCTTGATCAATCGCCACATCCACTACCACTGATCCAGGCTTCATAGCAGACACCATTCTTCTGGTGACCAACTTCGGAGCAGCTCCGCCTGGCACCAGCACACTGCCAATCACAACATCAGCTTCTAAAACGGATCTCTCAATATTGGCAGTACTCGAATACAGCGTATGTATCTTGTTGCCATACAAAGCATCCAATTCTCTTAATCGATCCAGATTTTTATCAATGATGGTCACACGTGAGCCCATACCAACCGCCATTTGTAAAGCGGCGCTGCCCACAACCCCAGCACCCAAAATCACCACGTCGGCTGCAGGTACACCTGGCACCCCAGCCAATAATAATGCTCGGCCACCATTAGCCTTTTCCAAATGATGTGCGGCTGCCTGGATTGACATCCTACCAGCGACCTCACTCATGGGAGCCAATAAAGGCAATCGACCGTTAGTGCTCGTGACTGTCTCATAGGCAATGCAAATTGCGTTTGACTGAACCAATGCCTGGGTTTGATGCAAATCTGGTGCCAAGTGCAAATATGTGAACAAAACCTGTCCTGAGCGAAGCATCTTGCACTCTTCAGGCTGAGGCTCTTTGACCTTCACAATCATCTCAGCCTCGACAAATATGTCACCTGGACACTCAACCATCTGAGCTCCAGCCATGACATAGTGCTCATCCATGAAGCCAATCGCCTCTCCTGCATTCTTTTGTACCAGCACCTGATGACCCCAGAGTCTTAACTCCGTCACTTGATCAGGGGTTAATCCAACTCGATATTCGTGATTTTTAACTTCTTTAGGTACGCCAACAATCATGATGCACTCCTCTCTTTTTTATGAAGACCAAAAATAAAATACAACAACGTCAATCCGATCAAAATCGGCGGCCCCACATAAAACGCCATGCGAGTTGATTCTGAATAAGCCATTAACCCAATCACAAACATCACAAAGAAAATGGCAAACCATGAGCCGTAAGGCCACAAAATGGCGCGATAAGGTAATTCATCTCTTTGAGCTTGAGTTAAAGATTTTCTAAATTGAATTTGTGTGTATAAGATAGCGATCCAAACTAATAAGCCAATCAAAGTTACCGCAGCTGTGATCCACTGAAATGCCTTCTCAGGAACAAAATAATTCAGGGCAACACCCAAGATTGGCAAAATAATCGTCATCAAGATGGCTTTCATGGGCACGCCTGATTTAGATACTTCGCCCAATGCTTGAGGAGCATTACCAATTTTTGATAAACCCAAGAGCAATCGACCGCCACTGAATATGCCAGCATTACAAGAAGATAGTGCTGCTGTGATCACCACAAAATTGATGATGCCCGCTGCCTCTCTTAAGCCGATGCTCTCAAACATGGCGACGAATGGACTACCTTGCTGACCGACTTGATGCCAAGGGAAGATGGCCAAAATAACAAATAAGGCTCCGACGTAAAAGATCAATATGCGCCAAGCCAATGAATCAATGGCCATAGGAATGGTCTTTGTTGGGTTTTCAGCTTCTCCTGCTGATAAGCCAATCATTTCAATACCAACATAGGCAAATAAAACCATTTGAAGTGATAACAAGAAACCGCTCACCCCATTAGGGGAAAATCCACCATGCTGCCAAAGGTTGGCGATACCAATTGGCTCACCGCCAACGCCCAACCCAAAGAAAATCATTCCACATCCCATCGCAATCATAGTCACAATCGCGACCACCTTGATGAGAGAGAACCAAAACTCAAATTCACCAAAAACTTTCACAGCCACAAAATTGATGCCGCCCATGGCCAACAATGAAGATAATGCCCACACCCATTGAGGGACATCCGGGAACCACATCATCATGTAGATACCAACAGCGGTGACCTCTGCCAAGCCCACCACGATCCAGTAAGTCCAATAACCCCAACCAACCAGATAGCCCGCCAAAGGTCCAATGTATTTGCCAGCGTAATGAGCGAACGATCCTGCCACAGGCTCATGAACTGCCATTTCACCCAAAGCCCTTAGGACAATAAATGCCACCAATCCAGCCAGAACATATCCCAACATGATGGATGGCCCTGCCAACTGAATAGCTGTGGCTGATCCTAAAAATAAACCAACGCCAATTGTTGAACCTAAAGCCATAAGACGAATGTGTCGCGGCTGTAGACTTCTTTTTAATCCATGATTGTCATGAACCATTTTTTCACCTCTACTGTGTCATTCAAAAATTTGAACAGGCAGAATAGGAGGCAATCAATCGCTTGTATATGGCCTAAAAATGCATGAAATATTTAATTTAAGAAAAGTGATAATGCAAAATTTCTTACACCCAATAAACATGGGGGTACGAGATTAATCTCGGATTTTTTCTTACAAGAAAATAGGAGGTTTCCTACAAAGAAATCAGACTATTCCTACAAGGATGTAATCCAAATTACTGAGGAATTGAAGGTCAACTTAAATAGAATTTTAAAAATTTAAATCTGATGTTGATGGGCGAACATAACGCGGGGATTCTCTCGATACATCGATACACCCACCGTCTTTATAAACGCCTTGAGGATCTCGATAACACATCATTCGATCAATAATCGTCTGGTACTTTGATGAATCCGTCAACGATTGTTTGACGCAAGACTCAACAATCTCCTCATTCATTTGCAATTCACCATCATCACCAACGAAGGCGCCATCTCGCCAGTGGTATACCTCCACACACTTTGTCTCTAGGCTAAATGGCTGATCTCTTTTCCAAAAATTGGTGAATAAGTTGTGTCCTAAATAAATTACCCAAGAGCCCTCATACCCTGAAATATCTGAAGAGCGATCATCAGGATTACGGAACCACACGCGATCACCAGGCACGTAGTATTTCATAGGGAATGGGTTATCTAAGGTGCCATATTCTTTAAGAAAAATCTCATGGAATTCACCGGAACGAATCGCACTCCGCTCAGAACGTAATTCTAATTTTTTTAACAAATCAGGGTTCACGTTTTTTAGTTCTTGCGCAATACTGAGCAAAATCACGTACTCGGTTGCTCGGTAACATGAAAATGAATAAGCTTCTTTGGTGCTGGGCGGTTGAGTGGCTTTAATCAACCCATCAATGATTGACTGGCTTTTGTTTAACAAAAAACCTTCTTCTTCATCGTAATGCCAATAGTCTGCCGGCCTTTCAGCAGCCTCGGTATCAAAGTTAAGGGCTGCCTTATAGCCAGCATGAACAACATAATGGCGAATCCTGATCGCTGAAACCAGTTCATCAAAACTAGGGAAAACAAATGGGATAGTTGCCATTAACATTGAAACCAAAATTTCTTTATCTAAATCCTCGGTATTTTTTTGACTATCAATATTCATGGTGGAATACAAGCGAGTGGTATCCCAATGAGGCGCCCACTGCTCCCTGGCACCTTCTTTTAATTTGTAGGCACATTGATAAGCGCCGTTACTACTCAAGGAAACAGCATCAACGTGCTGCCAAAGCTGCAACCTTTCCAGGTGCTTGCGCATACGGGTCTGAAGAGCATTTAACTCATCAGGGGTGTTGACAACAAACTCAATCCCACGGGACTCAAAGTGAATATTGGTTTGATTTGTTGTCGTTTTTTATTAGAATCTGTCCAATAATCTTCGACTGTGTTTATCTAATAACTGAATATTTTCTATCAGGTATTGAACACCATGATTATCAGAAATCAAATACATATCTTTACTGATACGGCGGATATCTTCTTCGCCCCTTAAAACAAATTGAGTGGTGCCTCGACTTGTTTCAACATTCCAGGTACTGGGTGTTGCAAATGAAGAAACCTCAGTAATTTTCGTCAATACTGGCATGAACTCTCTATTGGCCAGCTCCTCTTTGATCATGCGCTGATGGTCAGCGCTGACTTGATTTAAGTCATCTAACCAAACCAGTTCATGACCATCACGGTCAACGATCGCAATGCATTGTTCTGGCAGGCTGATTGGGAAGGCTTTAACTGGCAATACCTGCTCATAAAATTCACCGCTCTTAGCTTGAAGACAAAGCTGACCAAAAGCGTTTTTTGATAAGGTGAAGTTCTTCATGGAATTATCCATTGCTCAACTCTAACTCTACATCAACCGCATCCATCGCTTGTCTAGCTTGAGTGTCATACATGCGGCGATAAATACCATTCAAAGTCATGAGCTGATCATGTCCACCCTGCTCAATGATTTGACCTCTATCCAAGACAATCAAACGGTCTGCTTTGCGCAATGTTGATAAGCGGTGGGCAATAGCAATCGTGGTGCGGCCCTTGACCAAATTATCCAAAGCTTTTTGTATTTCTTTCTCAGTCGTGCTGTCCACCGATGAGGTGGCTTCATCCAGTATCAAAATCTGTGGATCAATCAACAAAGCTCTTGCAATCGAGATGCGCTGCCTTTCACCGCCAGACAAGGACTGACCTCTCTCACCAACCAAGGAGTCATAGCCGTGTGGCAACCTTAAAATAAACTCATGGGCGTGAGCTGCGCGTGCGGCCGAAATAATTTCGGCCCGAGTGGCATTTGGTTTGCCGTAGGCAATGTTTTCAGCAATCGTGCCAAAGAACAAAAATGGTTCTTGCAGAACCAAACCAATGTTCCTACGATAGTCAGCCACAGCGATTGAACGAATATCAACGCCATCCAAACGAATCGTGCCTTCGGCAGCGTCATAAAAGCGACAAATCAAATTGACCAAGGTGCTCTTACCAGATCCACTGTGCCCAACCAAACCAATCATTTCGCCTGGAGCAATCTTTAAATTAATGCCTCGTGTCACAGAGCGATTACCGTATCTGAAGCCCACATTATTTAACTCTATGAGACCCTCTACTTTTGTGAGCTTGATCGGCTGACATGGTTCTGGAACG
>CAXNHG010000056.1:0-5422 GCA_964202085.1 Polynucleobacter sp.
AACGACCAAGGCTTTACCATCATCATGCTCAGCTTCTGTCTCGCCCACACAGATGATAGGAGTGATGTTAGCTTGCAAACAAGCTTTGGCTTTTCTGGCAACCAAACCATCACCCTCTTGATGAAATTGACGACGCTCAGAGTGGCCAACAATCACATACTGACAGTTAAATTCTTGCAACATTTTTGCACTGACATCACCGGTATAAGCACCATTGGGATGATCAGAGACATCTTGAGCGCCACAGGCAATCGGTGACTTGGCCAACAATTGGCTGACTTGCGATAAGTAAGGGTAAGGCACACATAAACCTGTGCGCATACCTTGCAGACTTGTTAAAAAATCTTTGCTGCTCAATAACTCTTCAATGAGTTGCTGATTGGCAGTCATGCTGCCATTCATTTTCCAGTTGCCAATGATGGTCAAGGGTCTCATTAAAGTCTCATTCAATTAACAGTTAACACTATCTTACCAATGTGCTGGCTTGATTCCATCAATTGATGGGCCTTGGCAGCAGCTTCTAATTCAAATACTTCATGTATCACTGGTCTGATTTTTTTAGACTCCAGCAATGGCCAAGCATACGCTCTCAAAGATCTTGCAATAGCGCCCTTGAAATCAACGGACCTAGGTCTCAAAGTTGATCCAGTGATGGTCAAACGTCTGCGCAAAACTTGGCTCACATCCACTTCTGAAATTTTACCGCCCTGATTAGCAATGATCACGATGCGACCATCATCTGCTAAACAATTAATTTCTCTGCCCACATAAGGGCCTGCCACCATATCTAAAATAACGTTGGCGCCTTTGCCATTGGTGAAAGATTTAACCTCTTCCACAAAATCTTGGTTTCGGTAGTTAACTGCCAATACAGCACCGAGCTTTTTACAGGCCGCGGCTTTTTCATCGCTGCCCACAGTCACAATCACATCATGACCCAAAGCAGTCACCAGCTGAATGGCTGTTACGCCAATGCCACTGCTACCACCATGAACCAATAAAGTTTCTTTGCCACGACCATCTAGACCTAAACGACCGCGATCAAATACGTTGCTCCAGACAGTGAAAAATGTTTCTGGAATACTCGCTGCTTCGACATCCGAGAAACCTTTCGGTGCTGGCAAACATTGCGCCAATGGAGCAATGCAATACTCCGCATACGCACCACCAACCACCAAGGCGCAAACTCGACTACCCACTTCCAAACTAAAAAAATTATCAGGGTGCGCAATATCACCACCGATGATTTCACCGGCCAATTCCAAACCTGGTAAATCTGTTCCCCCTGGAGGGACGGGATATAAACCTTGACGTTGCAAAACATCAGGACGGTTAACCCCCGCAGCTCTAACCCTGATCAACACCTGACCAGAACCAGGAAGCGGCAAGACCAAGTCAGGTCTTGTCACCGCCTTTAAAACTTCAGGGGCACCATATTGGCTGATTTCAACAGCACGCATGCCGTATTAGCTCACTTACTTTAAATACAATTACTACTGTTGCTGTTCAGCTTGATCTGCAGGCGCAGCATCAGCTTGTGGAGCAGCACCATTTAAAGGAGCAATACTTGTTCCTTCGTCAGCACACGCAGCCTTCAATGACAAGCGCAAACGTCCGCGCTCATCAGCAGCCAATAACTTCACACGCACCACTTGACCTTCTTGCAAGTAATCTTTCACATCTTTCACACGCTCATTAGCGATTTCTGAAATATGCAATAAACCATCTTTACCTGGAAGAATGTTGATCAATGCGCCAAATTCAAGCAACTTCACCACTGGACCTTCGTAAATCTTACCCACTTCAGCCTCAGCCGTGATGCCTTCGATGCGACGTTTGGCTTCTTCCATACCTTCAGCACTGGTTGAAGCAATGGTCACAAGACCGTCATCAGTGATATCAATGCTAGTACCAGTTTCTTTTGTCAAAGCCTGAATTGTTGCGCCACCTTTACCGATCACTTCACGGATCTTGTCTGGATGAATCTTGATTGTCACCATACGTGGAGCGTGCTCAGATAGCTCTGTACGAACACCACTCATTGACTCTTGCATCTTGCTCAAAATATGCAAACGACCTTCTTTGGCTTGAGCTAATGCAACCTGCATGATCTCTTTGGTAATACCTTGTACTTTGATATCCATCTGCAATGCAGTGATACCGTTAGATGTACCAGCCACCTTAAAGTCCATGTCGCCCAAGTGATCTTCATCACCCAAGATGTCTGTCAACACAGCGAAACGATTGCCATCCAAAATCAAGCCCATCGCTACACCAGCCACGTGAGCCTTAACAGGAACACCAGCATCCATCATCGCTAAACAGCCGCCACAAACAGAAGCCATTGAAGATGAACCATTTGACTCAGTGATTTCTGAAACAACACGTAAGCTGTATGCAAACTCTTCTGCGCTTGGTAAAACTGGGATCAAAGCACGTTTAGCTAAACGACCGTGGCCGATTTCGCGACGCTTTGGACTGCCAACACGGCCTGTTTCGCCAGTGGCAAACGGAGGCATGTTGTAGTGGAACATGAAACGATCACGTTGCTCGCCTTCTAAGGCATCAATGATTTGCTCATCGCGTGCTGTACCCAAAGTTGCAACCACCAAACCTTGTGTTTCACCACGAGTGAACAATGCTGAACCGTGAGTACGTGGCAATACGCCCGTACGAATTTCAATTGGACGAACAGTGCGTGTATCACGCCCGTCGATGCGTGGCTCACCATTTAATACTTGACTGCGAACAATCTTTGCTTCGATGTCAAACATGATGTTGTTAGCTTCAACTTCATCAAATTCACCAGCTTCGGCCAATTTTGTCATCACATCTTTTGTTACTTCTTTCAATTTGGTTGAGCGAGCTTGCTTTTGACGAATTTGATACGCTTCACGTAAACCAGCTTCAGCCAATGCAGTCACCTTAGCAATCATTGACTCATTCTTAGGAGCTGCTTGCCAATCCCACTCAGGCTTACCGCCTTCGCGCACTAAATCATTGATCGCATTGATCGCTGTTTGCATTTGCTCATGACCATAAACAACCGCACCTAACATGATCTCTTCAGATAATTGATAAGCCTCAGATTCAACCATCAACACAGCAGATTGAGTACCAGCAACGATCAAATCTAATTCACTGGTCGCTTGCTCGGTGCGTGTTGGGTTCAACATGTACTGACCATCTTTGTAACCAACGCGAGCGGCGCCCACTGGACCATTGAATGGAATGCCAGAAATAGCCAAAGCTGCTGAAGCACCAATTAATGCTGGGATATCTGCAGGTACGTCTGGGTTGATCGATACCACATGAATCACCACTTGCACTTCGTTCAAGAAACCTTCTGGGAACAAAGGGCGCAATGGACGATCGATCAAACGAGAAATCAGTGTTTCACCTTCTGAAGGACGGCCTTCGCGACGGAAAAACCCACCAGGAATCTTACCGGCAGCGTATGTCTTCTCTAAATAATCAACTGTGAGTGGAAAGAAGTTTTGACCTGGCTTGGCATTTTTTGCACCAACCACTGTTGCCAAAATCACTGTGTCATCCACATCAACTAAAACTGCACCACCTGCTTGGCGAGCTATCTCACCAGTTTCCATACGAACAGTGTGTGAACCCCATTGAAAACTTTTTACCACTTTATTAAACATCGTCATTTCTGTATATCTCCAATCAACATTTGCCATAGAAAATCAGCGCTATGGCAGCACTGGAGCAATTAGGGGCTATGCGAAGTAAGGATGCCATTCCAAAGAAAGGCTAAGAGAGGATAGTTAACCTGTCTTTGGAATGACACGGGTCCTGTACTGCGAGCAGCCACCAACCGCTCTAAACGATAATGCCTGCCAAAGTCAAACTGAGGCAGGCATTATCGGAATTACTTACGTAGACCGAGCTTATCAATCAAAGCGCGATAACGATCAAAATCTTTTGACTTCAAATAGTCGAGCAAACGACGGCGACGGCTGACCATCTTCAACAAGCCACGACGGCTGTGATGATCTTTAGCATTTGCTTTGAAGTGAGGTGTTAAATCATTGATGCGAGCAGTTAACAAGGCAACTTGAACTTCAGGACTGCCTGTGTCATTTGCTGCACGTGCGTTATCTTTAACAATAACGGCTTTATTAGCTGTAAGAATAGCCATTTTTAAACTCCATACTTGCGAACAAACGAGCTTGAGATTCAATAAGTTATTGGATTCTTACCCGATATGTCGTGCGAATTGTTGTAAAAACCCGAAAGCTTTTGATTTTTAATTGAATCAATCATTTCGGCACTTTTTGAGAAATTCCCATAAAGTGCCCAAATTATAGCTTATTTGGGCTTAAACAGCCATCTGAGCGTTCAATTTCTGTGCAGTCGGGTCATATAACTTATTCAAGGCTGCCAGATAAGCCTTAGCTGAAGCAGCCACAATGTCCGGATCTGTACCAACGCCATTCACAATCCGCCCACCCTTGGCAAGACGCACTGTGACCTCACCCTGAGACTCAGTACCAGTGGTGATCGCATTGACCGAGTACAACAACTGCTCGGCGCCGCTTTTGACCTTGGATTCAATCGCATTCAAAGTTGCATCCACTGGGCCGTTGCCCTCAGCCTCAGATGTGAACTCTTCCCCACCTGATTTAAAAATAACCTTGGCAAAAGGTCTTTCTCCAGTCTCAGACCTTTGTGACAATGAGATAAAACGGTAGTGGTCACTAGCCTCTTGGGCGTTATTGCCCACTATTGCAGTGATATCCTCATCAAAAATCTCTGCTTTTTGGTCAGCCAAAGTCTTGAATCTCGTGAAAGCATCATTCATATCCGCCTCAGTCTCTAACTCAATACCCAACTCTTGCAAACGTTGCTTGAAAGCATTTCGACCTGACAATTTACCCAAAACGATCTTATTGGCTGCCCAACCCACATCTTCAGCTCGCATAATTTCATAGGTATCACGCGCTTTTAAAACGCCATCTTGATGTATCCCTGAGGCGTGAGCAAAAGCGTTTGCACCTACGACGGCTTTATTCGGTTGAACCACAAAACCTGTGATCTGAGAAACCATCTTAGAGGCTGGTACGATTTGAGTCGTATCGATGCCTACCGACAAATCAAAGTAGTCTTTCCGGGTTTTTATAGCCATCACCACTTCTTCCAAGGAAGTGTTACCTGCTCGTTCACCCAAACCATTGATCGTGCACTCTACTTGACGAGCACCACCGATCTTCACACCAGCCAATGAATTGGCAACTCCCATACCTAAGTCGTTATGGCAGTGGACAGACCAAATCGCCTTATCAGAGTTCGGAATGCGCTCGCGCAAGGTCTTGATGAATTGACCATAAAGCTCTGGTACAGCGTAACCCACCGTATCAGGCACATTGATCGTTGTAGCACCTTCTTTAATAACAGCCTCAAGAAC
>CAXNHG010000057.1:0-5372 GCA_964202085.1 Polynucleobacter sp.
TATAGTTAAGACCGATCTATTGTTTGGAGAGGACCTTCATGCCCATGCCATGGGCGTGAAGGAGATTCTGCTCTCTTTAAAGTTAGATGAAGCCAGCTGCTTAGCTGCTGAGCATCTTGACTCAACACTTTCCAAAGAATCCTTAGAAAAACAATTGGGCCAAGAGGTCGCCCAACTGATCATGGGTTTCCGAGCGTTGAAGGCAGCGCAATTAAAAATTGCCCGACAATCATCGAATCAACTCGGTCAAAGTGCGCAAGCTCAAATAGAAGTTTTAAGAAAAATGCTGCTGGCATTTGCGCATGACTTGCGCGTGGTCTTATTGCATTTGGCATCTGTGGTGCAAACTTTGCGCTGGGTCACCTCACAAAGAATCGAGACCCCAACTTCTTGGGCACAAGACATCTTGGATGTTGATGCTGCCTTGGCCAATCGTTTGGGTATTTGGCAATTGAAGTGGGAGATGGAAGATTTAGCATTTCGCTGCTTGACCCCTGACACTTATAAACAAATTGCCAGCTTGTTAGATTCCAAACGTGTGGAGCGTGAGACATTCATTACCAACATCATGACGCGCTTGCAAGCAGAATTAAATCAAGCGGGCATCAAAGGTGAAGTTCAGGGTCGACCAAAGCACATCTACAGTATTTGGAAAAAAATGCAGGGCAAGGCCATCGACTTTGCGCAGCTTTATGATGTGCGCGCGTTTCGGATCATGGTTGAAGATGTCAAAGATTGCTACGCTGCTTTGGGCATCGTGCACCACATCTGGCAACCCATCCCCAAAGAATTTGACGACTACATCGCCAGACCAAAACCCAACGGCTATCAATCACTGCACACCGTGGTGATGGACACTGATAACATTTCATTTGAAGTGCAAGTCAGAACCCATGAAATGCACAAGCAAGCCGAGTACGGTGTGGCTGCGCACTGGCGTTACAAAGAAGCGGGCAAGCAAGGTTATGCCGGCACGGTGAGTGCCAAAGAAGAATATGACCGTCGCATAGCTTGGGCCAGACAATTGATTGCCTGGAAAGAAGACGCCTGGGATCAACTCAAGGGGCAAGAGCTAGACGATCAAATTTATGTGTTGACACCCTTGGGTCAAGTCGTGCCTTTACAGCAAGGCGCTACCCCGATTGATTTTGCCTACTCCGTTCACACCGACCTGGGTCACCATTGCCGAGGCTCTCGGGTTGATGGTGCGATGGTGCCCTTGGACACGCAATTAAAGAATGGCCAAACTGTTGAAATCATTTCTGTCAAACAAGGCGGTCCTTCCTTGGATTGGCTCAATGCTGAGAGAGGTTACCTCGCGACCAATCGTGCCAAGTCTAAAGTGCGTGCCTGGTTCACGGCGCAACAAGTCGAACAAGATGGTGACAAAACTGACAAGGCTGATAAAGATGATGGCGTGGCTGAAGTTGTTAAGCCCGAGTTGCCTGACATCATCTTGCGCAAGAGCAAAGTCAAATCGGGTCAAGGCGACGTCTTGGTGGTGGGCGTTGATTCTTTGCTCACGCAACTATCACGTTGCTGCCGCCCGGTGCCCCCAGACCCCATCAGTGGCTTTGTCACCAAAGGTCGTGGTGTGTCAATCCACCGACAAGACTGCAGCACCTTCAAACAACTTCTGGCCAGAGCATCCGAAAGAGTCGTGGTCACTGAATGGGGCAATCAACCCGAAGGTAAATCATTATTCCCAGTCGATTTGGCTTTGATGGCCGTGGATCGTCAGGGCTTGTTGCGAGACATCTCAGAAGTGTTCTCACGCTTAAAAATCAACGTCACAGGTGTCAAAACTCAGTCTCGCAAAGGTACTGCCAGCATGCAATTCACGATTGAAGTGCCCTCGACCAATAGTTTGCAAACCGCTGTGAGCGCCCTTTTAGAGGTTAAAGGCGTCACAGAGGCGAGAAGGAAGTAGCCACAAGTGATAAACTGTCGCTCTTAATAGGCTCGTAGCTCAGTTGGTTAGAGCGCTTCCTTGACATGGAAGAGGTCGCTGATTCGAATTCAGTCGAGCCTACCAACGAATAGACATCATTTAACGATGGTGTTGTGATGTAAAAGCTGGCGCGGAATGTCCTAGGTTCAAAAAGACCCCAGTGCACCGCGCTTAATTTTTTGGAGTTGATATGGTTGTTGTCACATTACCCGATGGATCAAAGCGCGAGTATCCCGCGCCATTGACCGTTTTCGAAGTGGCACAAAGCATTGGTGCTGGTTTAGCTAAAGCTGCTTTGGCCGGTAAGGTCAATGGCAAATTGGTTGATACCAGTCATTTGATCAACTCTGATAGCAACATCGCGATCGTGACTGACAAAGACCCTGAAGGCTTAGAAGTCATTCGTCACTCCAGCGCCCACTTGATGGCTTATGCGGTCAAAGAGCTTTACCCAGAAGCCCAAGTGACCATCGGTCCTGTGATTGACTCTGGTTTCTATTATGACTTTGCCTACAGCCGCCCATTCACACCTGAAGACTTGGTGGCGATTGAAAAACGCATGGCTGTGTTGGCCAAAAAAGATGAGAAGATTGAGCGACGTGTGGTCAGCCGTGATGAAGCCGTCAAATATTTCAAAGGTTTGGGTGAGCACTACAAAGCAGAATTGATTGAAGCGATTCCGCAATCTGAAGATGTTTCTTTGTATTCAGAGGGTGGCTTCACTGACTTGTGCCGTGGCCCTCACGTGCCATCGACTGGCAAATTAAAAGTCTTTAAATTGATCAAAGTGGCAGGCGCCTATTGGCGCGGCGACAGTAAGAATGAAATGCTGCAGCGTATTTACGCCACAGCATGGGCCAAGAAAGAAGATCAAGATGCTTACTTCCACATGTTGGAAGAAGCAGAGAAACGCGATCACCGCAAACTAGGCAAGCAACTTGATCTATTCCATTTTCAAGAAGAAGCTCCAGGCTTGATCTTCTGGCATCCAAAAGGTTGGACGATTTGGCAACAGGTTGAGCAATACATGCGCCGCGTTTACCAAGAGAATGGTTACCAAGAAGTCAAAGCACCACAAATCTTGGATCGTGGGCTGTGGGAAAAATCAGGCCACTGGGAAAACTACAAAGACAATATGTTCACGACTGAATCTGAAAATCGTGCCTATGCTTTGAAGCCGATGAACTGCCCAGGCCACGTACAAATTTACAACGCTGGTTTACACAGCTACCGTGAACTGCCTTTGCGCTACGGAGAGTTTGGTCAGTGTCACCGCAATGAATCATCCGGTGCCTTGCACGGCTTGATGCGTGTGCGCGGTTTCACACAAGACGATGGCCACATCTTCTGTACAGAAGACCAAATCCAATCTGAAGTGGCTGATTTTGACAAATCAGTGCGCGCTGTATACCAAGACTTTGGTTTCACAGAAGTGGCCGTTAAGTTGGCCTTGCGTCCTGCCAAGCGAGTGGGTGATGATGCGATTTGGGATAAAGCAGAAACTGCTTTGCGCAATGCTTTGAAATCATCCGGTCAAGAGTGGGAAGAGTTGCCAGGCGAGGGTGCTTTTTACGGTCCAAAAATTGAATACCACCTCAAAGATTCGATCGGTCGCTCTTGGCAGTGCGGCACCATGCAAGTCGACTTTTCAATGCCACAACGTTTAGGCGCTGAATACGTTTCTGCTGACAATGATCGTCAAGTACCGGTGATGTTGCACCGTGCGATTGTGGGTTCTTTGGAGCGATTTATCGGTATTTTGATCGAAAACCACGCTGGTGCTATGCCAAGCTGGCTTGCACCAACTCAGTGCATAGTGATGAATATTTCCGGAAATTCAGCCGAATATGCACAAAAAGTTCAGCAAACCCTCAAAAAACAAGGATTTAGAGCTGAAGTTGATTTGCGGAACGAGAAAATTACGTTTAAAATCCGTGAGCACGCAATGCAGAAGGTTCCTTATCTCATCGTTGTCGGTGACAAGGAAGCAGAAGCAAATGCGGTGGCCGTGCGCGCCAGAGGTGGAGTTGATTTAGGTGTAATGCCAATCGAAGACTTCATCGCCCGACTCCAACAGGATGTATTCCAGAAGGTCGGACCCCAGCCAGTCTGAGGTGAGCAAGGTCTTGTTAAAAAATTTTGAAGGAAACACGAGATAGCTACTGAGAAAACTCATCGTATTAACCGGGAAATTACTGCCCCCGAACTACGATTAATTGGCAACGACAGTGAACCACTTGGAGTGGTGAAATTAGCTGATGCTTTAAAGCTGGCGGAAGAGAGCGAATTAGATTTGGTGGAGATTGCCCCAACGGCAGAACCTCCGGTTGCCCGTGTGATGGATTACGGCAAGTTCAAATACCAAGAAGCTAAGAAAGCTCACGAAGCAAAGTTAAAGCAAAAGATCATTCAGGTGAAGGAAGTTAAATTCCGCCCTGGCACTGATGACGGTGATTACAACGTTAAGTTGCGCAATTTGACGAGATTCTTAGAAGAAGGTGATAAAACAAAAATCACTTTGCGTTTCCGAGGTCGTGAATTAGCCCACCAAGAAATTGGTGTGCGCATGTTGGAAAGATTGAAATCTGATCTGGAGCCGTTTGGTTCTGTTGAGCAGTTTCCAAAGATGGAGGGGCGCCAGATGGTGATGGTTCTCTCCCCCATCAAGAAGAAATAAACACTCTCACGAGTGAAAGAATTGCCTGAAAAGGTGATGCAGTAACCCGGCGACGTAAGTCAGACCGGAGAAGGACGAAAGTCCTATTTAGAAGTATGTCTGGGTAAAAGAAGCGTAATCGTCGATTACCACCTAAGTCGTACAAATTAGTGAAAAGGGAGCAGTTATGCCCAAGATGAAAACGAAAAGCGGTGCAGCTAAGCGTTTTAGAGTTCGCGCAGGCGGTTCTATTAAACGTGGTCAAGCGTTCAAGCGCCATATTCTTACCAAGAAGACGACGAAGAATAAACGTCACCTTCGCGGTTCAGTTGCCGTACATGATTCAAATGTGAAATCAGTACGCGCCATGATGCCTTACGCTTAACCTCAGACGAATAGGAGAATCAAATGCCAAGAGTCAAACGCGGGGTTACAGCTAGAGCCCGTCATAAAAAAGTTATCGATGCTGCCAAGGGTTACCGTGGCCGTCGTAAGAATGTATTCCGTATTGCTAAACAAGCGGTTATGCGTGCAGGTCAGTACGCCTACCGTGACCGTCGCAATAAGAAGCGCGTATTCCGTGCTTTGTGGATTGCACGTATCAATGCTGCTGTTCGTCAGTACGATGTTACATACAGCGTATTCATGAATGGTATGAAGAGATCTGGTGTTGAGTTAGACCGTAAGGTTCTATCTGACATGGCGATCAACGACAAGCCAGCTTTTGCTGCTTTAGTCGCTCGTATCAAAACAGTAGTAGCTGCG
>CAXNHG010000058.1:0-5333 GCA_964202085.1 Polynucleobacter sp.
ATCGCATTAACCAGGGTTGCCGTTGAATTCACACCTGATGAATCGAATTCAACCATTCACTGCACAGTTACCACAGAGAACATTGGTCAAACCGGTGTTGAAATTGAAGCTTTAACAGGTGTTCAAATTGGCTTACTCACTATTTATGACATGTGCAAAGCAGTTGACCGCGGCATGGTGATTAGGGAAGTCAAACTACTCGAGAAGAGTGGCGGCAAGTCAGGTACTTGGGTGGCGGGGAATTAAATTTCTTTCCACTCAATAAAAAGGCGAAGATTTCTTCGCCTTTTTATTACTGTTACTGTTTAGTTTTATTTATTGACTTATCTATTCATTCTTTAGAACTTCAATTCCTTACTTGCAATCACTTGGCTGAAGTTTTGCGGGCAGCGTTGTTGCGGGTGACTTGCATGACCAAATACCCGCCCATGGTTGTTCGCCTTTAAGACTTAAATCCAATGCTACAACTGCATTAGAGCTGGCATCGTTCACTGGAATGATGCTCAAAATATTCGCGCCGTCAGGAGCAACGCTGTTTTGGTAAGCGATCAGAATTGAACCATTTTTTTCAATTTTGATATCTTTAATACTGTTGGTAACAGTGCCCTTGAATGTTGACGCTGTTGCCACTTCCATGTCTGTGGCGCCCCTACTAGAATAAACCTCAGTAACAGCCAATTTAGCGCCGGCCGCCAAACTCAACCCTTCGGTCACACGTGTTTTGGCTATGTAGTCTTGATACTTGGGCACAGCAATTGCGGCCAAGATGCCGATGATGGCAATCACCACCATCAATTCAATCAAGGTAAACCCATTTTGTTTGTTTATTGAAGTCTCTTGCTTAGGCGTCATAAGGTATTTATTTTTCATTCATTCAATCCTTTGTTAATGGGAAACCATCATCTCAGATGATACCCATCAACAAGGACTACATTGTTGTCAGAAAGCTCTGATTTTGAGTTGCATCAAAGAAAAAGTAATTAAGCCTTTTTCTTCTTAACTCTCTTCATGACTTCGCCATACAGCATGACACCAATAGCGGCGACGATGCCTGCAATCGTTGCATAATTTTCAATACCTGCACCAAACTGCTTAATAAGTCCCGGATCAGAGAAAATCATGCCGCCGGCAATCCAGCCCAATAAGCCTGCACCCAATGTGACAATCCATGGGAAACGATCAATTAAATAAAGAACGATTTGACTTCCGCCCACAATCAACGGGATTGAGACCAAAAGACCAAACACAATGTACCCAAATTGGTGATGCGCAGCCTCAACTTGACCAGCAGCACCGGCAATTGCAATCACGTTGTCTACGCTCATGGCAATGTCAGCCACGATGATGGTTTTAACAGCTGCCCATAACTTATCAGAAGCTTCCAGCTCATGACCACCATCATCTTCTGATTGCACCATCAACTTATAACCAATCCACAACAACAAAATACCGCCCGTGAATTTCAAGAAAGGGATTTGCAACAAAGTTACTGCAAATGCAACCAAAGCAACACGCAAGATAATCGCACCTGCTGTGCCCCACATGATGCCTTTGCGTCGTTGGTTGGGGTGCAAATTACGGCAAGCCAATGCAATCACCACCGCATTATCACCACCCAATAAAATATCGATCATGATGATTTGAGCAATTACTGCCCAATCAATCGTCGCTAGAAATTCCATGTCAACCTCATATTTTTATTATCTAAACAAAAAACGGGGGCTAGGCTCCCGTTAATTTTGACCCTTTAAAAGGATATTACAACAACGCCTTGAGCAATTTGCCCATTTCTGATGGATTGCGTGTCACCGTGAAGCCACACTCTTCCATGATGGCCAACTTAGCATCAGCTGTGTCAGCACCACCAGAAATCAAGGCTCCTGCGTGACCCATGCGCTTACCTGCAGGAGCAGTAACACCGGCAATGAAACCTACCACTGGTTTTTTCATATTAGCTTTGCACCAAAGAGCTGCTTCAGCTTCATCAGGACCACCGATTTCACCAATCATGATCACTGCATCAGTGTCTGGATCGTCATTGAACGCCTTCATCACATCAATGTGCTTAAGACCGTTGATTGGGTCACCACCAATACCAACTGCTGATGATTGGCCAAGACCAATTTCTGTTAACTGAGCAACAGCTTCATAAGTCAAAGTACCTGAACGGCTCACAACACCGATACGACCTTTGCGGTGAATATGGCCTGGCATGATGCCAATCTTGATCTCTTCAGGAGTGATTAAACCTGGGCAGTTTGGTCCTAATAACAAAGTCTTTTTGCCGCCTTTAGCTTCTTTAGCAGCCATTCTGTTGCGCACCTCTAACATGTCGCGAACTGGAATACCTTCTGTGATACAGATAGCCAAATCTAGATCGGCTTCAACAGCTTCCCAGATGGCAGCTGCTGCGCCAGCTGGTGGCACATAAATCACTGAAACAGTTGCGCCCGTTGCTGCAGCTGCTTCTTTCACAGATGCATAAATAGGAATATTGAAAATTTTCTCGCCAGCTTTTTTAGGGTTCACACCAGCAACAAAACATTCTTTGCCATTTGCATACTCTTGACACTTTTCAGTGTGGAACTGACCTGTTTTGCCGGTGATACCTTGAGTAATAACTCGAGTATTTTTATTAATAAGAATAGACATTTAAATTCCTTTCGTGGCTGGTGGCTTATTTAACCGCTGCAACAGCTTTAGTTGCTGCTTCAGCCATCGTGTCTGCACTGATAATTGGTAGACCTGACTCAGCTAACATCTTCTTGCCAAGGTCCTCGTTCGTGCCCTTCATACGAACCACCAAAGGCACGCTCAAGTTCACCGCTTTACAGGCTGTGATCACGCCATCGGCGATCACGTCACACTTCATGATGCCGCCAAAAATATTCACCAGAATAGCTTTCACATCTTTGTTCTTCAACATGATCTTGAATGCTTCTGTTACTTTTTCAGCAGTTGCGCCACCGCCAACATCCAAGAAGTTTGCTGGCTCACCACCAAATAACTTAATTGTGTCCATGGTTGCCATCGCCAAACCAGCGCCATTCACCAAGCAACCAATATTGCCGTCGAGTGAAATATAGGCCAAATCAAATTTAGAAGCTTCTACTTCAGCAGGATCTTCTTCATCCAAATCGCGGTATGCCACAATTTCTGGATGACGAAATAAAGCGTTTGAATCAAAGTTGAACTTAGCATCCAAGGCCTTGATATTGCCGTTACCTTCAAGAATCAATGGGTTAATTTCAACCAAGGATGCATCTGTGTCCATATACACTTTGTACAAGTTTTGTAAAGCTGCCTTAGCCATTGCTTGTGATGCCTCAGGAACACCAATACCTTGCGCCAATTTAGTTGCATCAGCATCAGTTAAACCAATCAATGGATTCACAAAGGCTTTGATGATTTTTTCTGGAGTTTTTTCAGCAACTTCTTCGATATCCATGCCGCCTTCGCTAGACGCCATCACCACCACTGATTGCGTGCCACGATCAGTCAAGATACCTACGTAATATTCTTTTTTGATGTCCGCGCCGTCTTCAACCAATAAGCGACGAACTTTTTGCCCCTCTGGACCCGTTTGATGTGTCTTTAATTGCATCCCTAAAATTTGAGTTGCATATGTTTTTACTTCATCAAGACTCTTAGCAACCTTAACGCCACCACCCTTACCACGGCCACCTGCGTGTATCTGGGCCTTCACAACCCAAACTGGGCCACCCAGTTTTTTAGCTACCTCAACAGCCTCATCAACACTTAAAGCTGAAATGCCATTTGGCACTGGTACATTAAACTGCCGCAAGATTTCCTTGCCTTGGTACTCGTGGATCTTCATTAAGGCTCCCTATTGAATAGACAGAAATACTAATGTTTTTAGCTTACTTAACTCTGTCTATTTACTATTTTTGCTAAGTAATCACACTATTATCGCTTTTTAAGGGATTAAGACTCTTTTTTTGACATATCAACGGGTGTTAATGGGGCCCCAAACCAGGCTCGGTGATACATTTTGACTGTTTCACCATCGGTTCTTAAAGCATGACATCGATTGAGTTGAAAAGGCATGGCTCCAGATCCATGGTCTACAACCTTAAAGATTTCTCCGGCAAATGCCTGTATTGCCACGGTGGGCAATACAGAACAAAGTTCTGTCATGTGGGAGCACCCAGAAATACCACTTAAGCGTTCATTGACGGCACCTCGAAAACCACTCACTAAATTTAAGCCAATGAGTTTTTGATAATCAGGCTCTATGGTTTTGCAATGATCATCATATGGGGCCACATGCGTTTTGGCATGAGCATCAACAATATTGAATTTTGTATCAATAGTGACAGTTAAAACCATTTGATGAATGGCCTGACCTTTGGGTTTAACGCCTGAAGCCAAATGAAAATCTTTATCTTTGACATCCAGCAAGGTAGCTTCAATATCCCACAAACCATCCTCACGACGAAACGCTTGAGTTTTAATGTCTCTGGTGTGTATCAGGGTGCGATTGGATTTAGATGGTGAGGTCATGTGCAAAGTCTACACTAGCTTAAATTATTGTGATTCTTCCTCGGGCGGCGAGAATCGTCCATCAATAATCTTTATCACCACACTGAAGGGAAAACCTTTAGATACCAAGTAACGCATTTGCTTGGATTTTTCTTTAGGGTCTTTGGTGACCACTGAATCAAACTTTCTTTGCCACAATTCCCAAGCTCTCATCGCATCAGAAACTTTTAGCCGCTCTTTGATTTCCAATAAAGAGTCACCCTCAATACCTTGATGCTTTAACTCATCGATGATTTTTATGCTGCCGTATCGCTCAGATTTTCGGCGAACTAAACTCTCTGCAAAACGCTCATCTGATAACCAAGACTGTGCTTCAAGCTTTACCATGAGCTCATCTAGCTCAATATTAGATTCCGCATAAGGCAAGAGCTTCTTGCGAAGCTCTTGGCGACTATGGTCTCTTCTTGATAAATACCGAAGAGCTCGCCCCATCAAACTTGGGGCTTGCTGTTTAGGCATCCGCTTCTTCTTTAGGGCTGATCGCACTACCAGTGTTCACCCCTAATTTTTCGCGAACCTTTGCTTCAATTTCTTTAGCAATCTCTGGATTTTCTTTGAGGAACTCGCGTGCGTTATCTTTACCTTGTCCAACGCGCTCACCGTTATAGCTGTACCAAGCACCTGACTTTTCAACGATGTCACACTCAACACCTAAATCAATGATTTCACCCTGTCTAGAAATACCTTCTCCGTACATGATGTCAAAGATGGCTTCCCGAAATGGCGGAGATACTTTGTTTTTCACAACCTTCACACGTGTTTCATTACCA